>JAFZHY010000002.1 GCA_017554615.1 Clostridia bacterium | reverse complement strand
TCGACCTTAAACGCAGGAAAATTTTCAAGATTTTTAATGCGAAGGACGAAGTCAGGCTGACGCCTTACGAGGACGACAAATTAAAAAGATTGGAATTTAACAAGTTTAAGGCATATTGTGTTCAAGTACTACTGCACTAAAAAACTGCACTAATGCAGTTTTTTTAGTGATTATTTATAAATAATATTTTTTAGAGTTTCTATTAGTTTTGATTTATAAATTATTTTATCACTTTGGTTATCCTTTATTGTAACATCTTCCTTTATACAAAGGGCAGGGAAGAGTACAAAGAAAAGATTTTTTCCTTTGCCTTTTCCAAGTATTATTTTAACGCTGTCATATGTTCCGTAGGGAAGATTAACGCTTTTATAAGAATTTTTATTATAAACTTCTTTTCCCACTTTAATTTCACAGGTATAATCTGTACCGATATAAGAAAGAAATCCATCTATTTTTTCTTTTACTCTCTGTTTGTTATTTATAATAAAATTTAGTGTTTCATCTTTACTTTTTAAATTATTAAGATCATTATAAAATGAAGATAAAAAGAAGTTTTTAACCCTTTCTTTTACACTCTGGTCATAGAAAGAATTACTGTTTGCAAGTATATGAAGTCTTACATACTTATCACATTCGTTTATGCTTTTAGACGCGTTTACCCCTAATGCTATGTAAGAAAAAAGCAAAATTATAAGTAATATTTTCTTCAAAAAAAATAACCACCTTTCAATCAATGAAAAAAATTGATATTAAGATGGTTAACATTTTTTACATCAAATATACAAGATTTGTGTATTTTTTAAATTGTTCTTTTGCAAGTTCGGCTTTTTTATAGTTATCAAATATACCGAAAACTGCGTTTCCGCTGCCACTCATAAGTGAACCACAAGCACCAAACTCCATAAACTTTTCTTTATATAATATTATATCGGAAGACTCATTTTTTGAATAATCTTCTAAAACATTATACATTCTTTTTGTGATGCTGTATAAATCTTTTTCTTTTAATGCTTTTATAATACCCGAAGTATCAGGATGATATTTAATTTCATCAATATTTACCATAGAAAATATGGCTTTTGTAGAAAGCCCTTTATTCTGTGGCTTTGCTATAACTATATGGCAGTCGGGTAATGGATCAAGTTTAGTAAGTTTCTCTCCTATACCTTCTGCAAGGCAGGTGCCTCCCATAATACAAAAAGGAACGTCTGCACCGATTTTTTCGCCAATCCCAAGAAGTTCTTTTTCTTCTAAAATATTTCCTGAATATTCATTTAAGAATTTAAGGAATGCTGCAGCGTCTGAACTGCCTCCTCCAAGCCCTGCACAAACAGGAATCCTTTTATCAAGATAAATATTAAAACCTTGTGCCTTTAAGCCTGTGTAATTATAAAAATCGATATATGTTTTATATAATATATTTCGGCTGTCATTAGGAAGATAGGATAAATTGGTTTTTAATAAAAACTTATTATCCTTAGTTTCATTTATTATAATATCATCGCATAAATTAACAGTATGCATAATCATTTTAAGATTATGGTATCCGTTTTCTCTTTTTGATATTATATCTAACGATAAATTGATTTTGGCTTTTGCCTTAATATTAAATTCACTCATAAATAACTCCCAAAGGTTATTATAAATTTTTTAATTGTGTTCCTTAATATATTCCAAAGCAGCGTTTAGTTGTATATCGTCTTCTTTTTCTAAAGTCAGAATACTTCCTGTATGTTCGGATATAACCTCTTTGTGAGGCTCAATTCCCACTCCGTGAATTTTAGTGCCGTTAGGGGTTAAATATTCTGCAACTGAAAGAACTATGCTGTTTTTAGAATCGATTTCAAATCTTTGGTTAATAAGCCCTTTTCCATAAGTTTTTTCGCCTATTAAAATTGCCTTTTCTCTGTCTTTTAGGGAACCTGCAAGAATTTCTGATGCAGATGCAGAAGAAGAGTTGGTAAGCATTATAATAGGGTACTTAACTTTAATATAAGCCTCGTCAGACTTTTCAATAACATCTTTTTGGTTTTTATATTTTTCTGTAATAATAACACCTTCGTCTAAGAATAAGTCTGCAATGCTAACAGCAGTGTTTACAGTTCCACCTGGGTTATCTCTTACATCCAAAATTAAATTAATATTTTCGTCTATGTTATATTTTGAAAGTTCCTTTGTAAAATCTTCGTATGTGTTAATATCAAATCTTGAAATTCTTACATATACAGTATCGTCTTCAATTTTTTCAGATGATATGGAAGTATATATAATTTCATCTTTTGTAAGGGTAACTGTGAAATTTTCAACGCCTTCACGCTTTATTTCAAGTTCTACAGTTTCGCCTTTTTTGCCTTTCATAAGCCTTATAGCCTCTTCAGACTCTTTGTACGAATATTCGTTCCCGTTTACTTTTACAATAATATCATTTTTTAAAATTCCTGCTTTCTGGGCAGGGGAAGAATCAAATGGGGAAACTACCATAATCTGCCCGTCTTCACTTGGTGCAAGGCTAAGGCCGACTCCCACATATGCTCCCTCTATTGTTTCTTCATATTCCTTAAGGTCTGTTTCGTCAAGGTGGTAAGAATATGGGTCTTCCAATCCGTACACCATAAAACTTGTGGCATAATCATAAAGGTTATTCTTGTTATAATCTTTATAATAATACTTCTTTACTAAGTCTTCTATGGTGTTCATCTGTGATATAGTTGTTCCCGGTACATTGCCGAATTGACCGGTATAAGAAACGGTGGCAACCTGATAACCTAAAACGAAAACTAAAATATAGGCAATAATGGTAAAAATCTTACCAAATATTTTAACGCTTGGTTTTATCGCCTCTATTTCGTCATTTTCATTTTCTGAGGTATTTAAGTCCTCATTTTGTTTATCAAAATTTTCCATAATAACTCCCTTATTTAAAATAGTTCATAGGGTTAACAGCAGAGCCGTTAACTAATATTTCAAAATGAAGATGCGGACCGGTAGACCTTCCTGTGCTTCCTGATATTGCAATTACCTGACCCTGTTTAACAGACTGACCTGCCCTAACGAGCAGTTTGCTGTTATGTCCGTAAAGGCTTACAATTCCTCCGCCGTGGTTTATTGCAACATAGTTTCCGTATCCACTCTCATAAGTGCTGACAGTAACAACACCGTCTGCAACTGCTAATACATCATTTCCCGCATACACGCCGATATCTATTCCTGAGTGGAATTTATACTGTTTAAGTGTAGGATGATTTCTGTAACCGAAAGCCGATGTAATTGTATGGCAGGATGGGGTAGGCCATATAAACTGACCGCCTACATATGTTTTAGGAACATTTGAACCGCTTTGTTGACTTGCTTTTCTTGCAATCTCTGCTCTTAGTGCGGCTTCTTCCTGCTCTATTTTATTATATTCTTCTCTTAATTTTTCTATATCTTTATCAAGGTCTTTAACATATTTTTGCTTTTGCTCTGCCTGATATTTTAAGTTGCTGTTGGCAGTTTCAAGTTCTTTTTCTTTTTCTTTTTCCTTATTTATAACTTTATCAAGATCTTCTTTTTTCTCAACTATTTCTTTTTTTATAGCCTTTAACTCGTTAAGAATTTTATCATCATATTCGGATATAAGTTTTAAATTTTCAAGATTATAAAAGAAATCAAAAACCGATTCGCTTGAAGAAAGGATGGAAAAATAGGAAATAGCCCCGTCTTCATAAACTGAACGAAGGCGTTTTTTAAGTTTTTCTTCCTGTGCTTTCTCGTTTGTTTCAGCGTTGGCAAGTTCTAAAAGTAAAGTTGCCTTTTTTTCTCCAAGTTCGTTTAGAGTAGCAGATATAGCATCAAGTTCAGCAGTAATTTTTTTAATGTTTTTTTCTAACTTATCTGCTTCCTTTTTTGCGCTGTCCTGTTTCTTTTTATTATCGTCTATCTTTTTCTGAACCTGTTGCTTTTCATTGGTTTTTTTGTTTAAATCGTTCTGTGTTGCAGCGTATGCAATAAAACAACCATTTAAAATAATACTAAAAAGAGTAAGCAAGGTAATAAACTTTTTTGTTCTACTTATTTTCTTCATAATTGTATCACCCTATACCTTCAAATGTTTTTTTATTGAAAACATACTTGATGTACTTCCAAGTAAAAGCCCTGTAACAACTATAATAAATGTTATAAGCGGCATTGCTTCATGTGTGGAAAGAATACCGATAAGTTTATGCTGACTGCCTATACCGTTAAGAGCAGCACTGTATACCCAGTAAACTCCTGCCCATGAAATAACTGAAGAAATAAGACCTATAAGCATCCCTTCGATAATAAAAGGCCATCTTATGTACCAGTCGGTAGCACCAACTATTTTCATAATGCCGATTTGTCTTTTTCTTGCAAGTATAGACATATTGATTGTATTTACCATAATTAAAAGCGCAAGAACAACAAGGATAACTGTAATAACAGATGTTCCAAGCTGAATTTTTCTTGACAGATTATAAAAGGTTTCCATCTCGCCTTCAAACTGGCTGACTTTCGCAACGCCTGAAATTTTTGAAAGATTTTTGGATACTTCGGATGCTTTTGATAAATCTGTAAGAGTGATTTCAATGGAATCTCTCAAAATTGTTCCGTCGTTAATACTTTCTAAAAATTCTGCATCGTCATACATTGCTTTTAACTTTTCAAATGCTTCGTCTTTTGTAACAAGTTGTGCTTCGCCGATATAGGAAAGCTCGTTGACACTTAGCATCACTTCATTTATCTTTTCGTTGTCATATGTTTCGTCAATAAATGCAGTTAAGTGAAAATCTTGTTCCAGTTTATTTGTTATTGAAAAAATATTTACTGTAATAGCCGATGTAATACCGAAAAGGAATATTCCCGATGCAAGAACTACCAAAGTAGCAAATGACATTGCACGATTAAGAAATATATTGTTGAATGCTTCTTTTATAAATAAACTAAATGAGTGTAACTTCATTATAAGCACCCCTTTCTTCATCTGCAACTATCTTTCCGCCGTCAAGGAGAATAACTCTTTTTTTCATTAAGTCCACAAGAGTTTTATCATGAGTAACTACTATAACAGTAGCGCCCCCCTTGTTTATTTCAAGAAGCATGTCCATAATCTCTTTGGAAATTCTTGGGTCAAGATTACCTGTAGGCTCGTCCGCAATAATAATCTGAGGATTATTAACAATGGCTCTTGCAATGGCAATTCTTTGCTGTTCTCCCCCTGAAAGTTCGTGCGGGTATCTTGAAGCCTTGGTTGCAAGGCCTACTCTGCTTAGAGCATCAGGAACTCTTCTTCTTATCTGCCTTCTTGTTGCCCCCACTATCTCAAGCGCAAATGCAACATTTTCATATACTGTTTTATTCTCAAGTAATCTGAAGTCCTGAAAAACCATACCGATAGTTCTTCTGTAATACGGAATTTCTTTTCTTGTAAGATTACCTAAATTAGTATCGCCAACAATGATTTCCCCCTCAGTAGGGAAAAACTCTGCAATAAGAAGTTTGGTTAATGTAGATTTACCTGCACCCGAACTTCCTACAACAAATACAAATTCGCCCTTTTTAATATCAAGAGACACATTGTTTAAAGCGTGAATTTCATTGTTGTTATTATTTTCATAGGTCTTTGTAACGTTGGTGAATTTAATCATACTGTCTCTCCTTTAAATTAGAGTTTTACAACATTTGCAGACAGATATTTTTTAACCATCATAGCAATTTTAAATATAATTGCATCGTCAAACTGTCTTAAATCAAGGCCTGTGTTTTTCTGTATTTTATCAAGACGGTATACAAGAGTATTTCTATGTATAAAAAGTTTTCTTGCTGTTTCTGATATGTTAAGGCTGTTTTCAAAGAATTTCTGAATAGTGGCTATTGTATCTTCGTCAAGTTCTTCAAGCGAATCTTTTTTGAACACTTCGTCAAGAAACTTTTTGCAAAGAGTGGTAGGAAGCTGATAAATAAGTCTTCCTATTCCTAAATGCTCATAGTTTATAACATCTTTTTCAGTATCAAAAACTTTGCTTACTTCTATTGCAATCTTTGCTTCTTTATATGACATAGCAATTTCTCTTACTGTTTCTACATAAGAGCCGATACCGATTTTAGCAGTACAAAGAGCTTCAGAATTTATTGTGTTTTTTATAATCATAGCCTCTTTGTCAATATCCTTACTGCTGACATTGTTGCCCATTTCTTTAACTAAAACGATGGTTTCTTCATCAATGCTTACTATAAAGTCAACATTTTTAGAAGGGTACATACTGTATAAAATGTCATACACGGTTTCTCCGTGTTCACTGGCAACCTTTATAAGATAAACAACTCTTTTTGTATCAGTAGAAATGCGAAGTTCTTTTGCTTTAACATAAATATCGCTCGGAAGAATACTGTCCTGAAGAAGATGTTTAATAAAAACAGACTTGTCAAGTTTTTCATCCTGAACCTGTTTAAGATTTAAAAGAGCAATACTTAAAATATTAAGAAGTTTAATTGAAGAAGCATCTGTGCTTTCCAAATAAACGATAAATTCTAATTTACCTTTAACATAAATTGGCTGATATGCTGTGTTTCTGTTTAAAATAATATGACTGTCTTTTTTAATAAAATCTTCAAGTTCAGGCATACATTTTCCGACAGCGCTTTCATCAGTAGACGCTATAACATAAAACTCATCATCTAAAATGCCAAACGGATAATCTATAATAGACTTATACTGCGAAACAACAGACTTAAATAAATTCTGAGCCATTCTATACATTCCTTTCTTAAAAAACACAAAATTTCACATTTTATTATTATATATTATAATAATATACTATCTTTGTGCAATTTTCAAGTTTTTTTGGCAAAAAGTCGTCAAACTATTGGTATAAATGCAAAAAAAATAACCAAAGACAAAAAAGGAGATGCTAAAAAAGACAGTGCTTAAAAACTTTTTTAAACACTGTCTTTTTTTATTGTGAATTAACACAACAAGGTTCTCCGAAAATCTTAAGCCTTTGGCTTTTAGATTTTCGTGAGGTTCTTATTGTGAATTAACACAACAAGGTTCTCCGAAAATCTTAAGCCTTTGGCTTTTAGATTTTCGTGAGGTTCTTATAAGGTCAATGCGTCAGTAAGTATTCCAACATTTTTCTGATAAATACTGTTAAGTTCTGAAATAGGAAGAGGGTTAACTCCTTTTCCAACCTCTATTGTATAACCTGGCAGGTTATAATTTAGGATAAACCAGTCTTTATACCCTGCATATCCAGATTCAAGAGGGGTTTCTGAAACTAAATAGCCACTGCTTCTTGCAAACCTTAAGGCAATTTCATAAGAGCCCTCAGGGTTGTAATCAAGAAACTTCCAGTAAATAACCTCCCCCTGAGTGTGATAAGAGATAGAAAGCCTGAAATTTCTTGACAGAGTAAAGTCGTAGACAGCCTTGCTTTCAACAGCAGAAAGGGGGTTATCTCCAACATAATCTCTCGGTGCAGGGCCTGTTATTCCCTGAGCCTCTTTGACCCTTTTTGCCTCCTCCCAGAAAGCAGGGTAATTAAGATTTAAGTCAGTTCCTACAATATTTGCTTTCCAACCGCTTGGGAAAGGTATAGACGGATAATTATCGGCTATTTCTTTTGCCCTTATGTAATATTCATTTTCTGTGTCTATCGCTGAATTTACAAGGTCTACTCCGTCAGGGTTTACAAGCGGAATAAGATAAAGGGAAGAAATGTTATATAGATAGGTTGCACCCAGCGTTCCTATTGTCGTATTCTCCGAATAACTTTTAGAATATTCTTCAATAAATTTAAGCAAAAGAGGGGTAGTTATCCATTCATTTGCATGGTGGGATGCATTGTAGAAATATTCGTTTGTCCCTCTGCCTATTTTAACAGTGTAAATGCTCTTTCCCATAACTGAATTTCCTGCTTTTGAAAGTTCTAAAAACGGATACCTTGCAACCAGTCCGTAAAGGATATATTGGGTAAGAACAGAAGAATAGGGAATTTTGTCGGTTACAAGAGGAAAAAGGTATGGAATAACAAGGCGTGTTCCTACTGTAAGATTTTTTGTATCTATGTCAGGGTTAGCCTTAATAATTGCATCGGCACTGGTTGAATAATACTCCGAGAGGTTAAATACTGTGTCGTCCTGTTCTACTGTGTGAAGTGTAAAACCGTATAAAAAGGGTAAGGCAGTCTGCCATGTATCAGGGCCGAAAATTCCGTCAACTCTTAAATCTTTTGCCCTTTGAAATTCTCTTACCGTTTCTTCAAATTCTTCATTATATGTGTCTGAAAAATCTGCGTCATAGCCAATAGCACGAAAAAGTGCAAGTTTTGCTAAGTACACATCATAGTTTTTATCGTTTAAAGTAAGAGTTCTCATATAATCACTCCTTGTAAATTTTTAGTTATATATATATCTATATTTATAAAAAGCAACATTTATGTTGACTCAAATTGATAAAATATGTTATACTGATACGAAAAAAATTAAAAAGAGGGTAAAAAAATGATAAACAGCAGACAAAGAGCCTATTTAAGAAGCCTTGCAAATTCTGTTCCTGCCCGTTATCAGGTGGGTAAAGGGGAAATAACCGAAAATCAGGTTAATATGTTTTTAGAGGCGATGGAGGCTAATGAAATAATAAAAATAACAGTTCTTGAAAACAGTCTTAGAACCGCAAGAGATGTATGTGATGAACTTGTTGAATTAACAGGTGCAGAGCCTGTTCAGGTTATAGGAAGAAAGATAGTTCTATATAAAGAATCTAAAAAGAATAAAACAATAAAATTACCGAAATAAGGATAGTTATGGAAATAAAAGAATTTAAAGATTTAAATGTATCGCCCCTGATTTTACAAGGTGTTGAAAAAATGGGTTTTACCGAACTTACAAAGGTGCAGGAAGAAGCAATAAACCCTATTTTAGAGGGTAATGATGTTATAGTTCAGGCACCTACAGGAACAGGCAAAACCTGTGCATTCGGTATCCCTTTGATTGAATCAATAGATGAAGAAGATAAAACACTTGCGGGAATAGTTTTATGTCCCACAAGAGAACTTGTTATACAAACAGCAGGGGAACTTGCAAATATCGCGCGTTATAAAAAGGGAGTAAATATTGTTTCAGTTTACGGAGGACAGCAGATAGATGTCCAGATTTTAGCATTAAGAAAAAAACCGCAGATAGTAGTTGCCACACCTGGAAGGCTTATTGACCATCTAAAAAGAAAAACAGTAAAAGTAAAGAACTTAAAAATGCTTGTTTTAGACGAAGCGGACGAAATGCTTAATATGGGTTTTAGAGAAGATTTAGATATTATTTTAGAAACTGCACCAATTGATAGACAAACAGTTTTATTCTCTGCTACAATGCCACAGGAAATAATAGATATTGCAGATAAATACCAGAAACAAAACCCTATGCATATAAAGGTAACAAAGGACGAACTTACAGTTGATACTGTTATGCAGTATTATCTTGAAGTTAAACCTGCAAACAGGGTTGAAGCGATAAAAAGGCTTTTTAATGCAAACAGATACAGACTTTGTATGGTGTTTTGCAATACCAAGAAAAAGGTTGACGAAATATGCGCCGAACTTCGCCATTTAAAACTTCCTGCCGATGCGCTTCACGGAGATATGAAGCAAATGCAAAGAGACAGGGTAATGGACAGGTTTAAAAAAGGGTTAACAGGTATTTTAGTTGCAACAGATGTTGCCGCAAGGGGAATAGATGTTGACAATGTAGATGCAGTGTTTAACTATGAAATTCCTGAAGACTTTGAATATTATGTTCACAGAATAGGAAGAACAGGCAGAGCAAAAAGGCAGGGTGTATCCTATACTTTTGTATCAGGCAGAGAAGTTAAAAAAATAAAAGAGTTAAAGAAATTTACAAAAGGGGAAATAACCCTTATCACTCCTCCGTCTTTAAAGGAAGAAAAGGCAGTTAATCTTGAAACTGTTATGGAAGATGTTTTGTGCATATTAAAGGATAGTGATTACTCTTCGTACAGAGATTATCTTGAAACATATACATTCTCAAACGGAGTAGATATCTTTGACCTTTCTGCATCCCTTTTAAAAATGTTAAACGAGGGAAAAGATTATAACAAAAAAGACGATTTAATAAAAAAGAAGCATGACGATAAAAACAAAGTAAGGCTTTTTGTAAATCTTGGCAAGATGGATAAAATGGGAACAAACAATATGATAGATTTACTTAAAACAAGCGGAGTTGACTTTGAAAAAATCGGAAAAATTGATATTATGCAGAAATTTTCCTTTGTCGATGTGGAAAGGGAAGTTGCTGATATAATAATTGAAACCTTAAACGGTACTTATTATAAAAAAAGAAAAATAACTTTTGAAATATCAAACAAAAAAAGAGAAGAAACAAAAGATAAAAAACCATCACAAAAAAGAAAAAGGTAATTATTGACACTAAAAATTTTAAGTGTTAAAATTATTTAAAAGGTTTTTTATAAAATGCAGAGCAGACGTTGCGCGTTAAGTGTCAGGAAATGGGAGTAGAGTTTCTGAACGAAGGGGAAAGACCTCGCGATGTAATGTTTCATCCGCTGTTAATATAATTTATTTGTATTTTCAGCCCCTGCAGAAAGAAAGGGGAATTTTTATGGAAAGAAAAGGTAAAGATTTAAGAAAGTTAGTGTACACTTCAATAATTATTGCTATTGCCACCGTTTTAAATGTTCTTACATCTTATCTGGCATTAGGCGGAGCGGCAGCGCTTAAAATATCCGTTTCGGCAATATTTATAAAGATACCTGCAGTTTTGTTTGGCCCTTTATACGGTGGAATTACAGGTGCTTTGGCAGATATATTAGGCTATCTTATAAAGCCTAACGGTGGGTATATTTTCCCTATGACACTGACTGCAGCATTAGGCTGTGTGCTTACAGGCTTTATCTTTAAGTATACAAAGAAATTAAATTCAACTGTTATTAAAAAAATTCTTATATCTTTATCGGCGTTTTTTATAGGTTTTAGTTTTATAAATAATATATCGGTTACCTTTTTTAGCGAAAGTAACTATGCAGGGTTTATTTTATCATCAGAAAAAATAAAACTTCTTTTTATAATCTGGTTTGAACTTATAGGCATAGGATTAGCGTTTATTCTTTTTATAGATTTTGTTTTGGGCAGACTTTTAAAAAAATTATATGACGAAAATTTTATAAAACTTCTTGTAACCTTTATGTTTCCAAATATTCTGGTTACCACTCTTAATACTTTTATTTTAAAAATCTTTATACCAGGTCTTTCAAAAGTAGGCTTCTGGACATTATATGCGCCCCGTCTTATTGAAGAAGTGGTTGCAATAGTGGTGCAAAGTATTGTAATAAGTTATGTAATAAGACTTTACTATAAAATTTCAAAGGAGAATGGTTAATGAAAAAAAGATTATTGGTATCTTTACTTATTGTTATATTTATTCTTTCAGGTTGCGCTTTACCCGAGCAGGACCTTAATAATATAGAAGAGTCTTATTCTTCATTAGTTCGTTTGCCATATTCTCAGCTTATCGGTAAAAATACAGATGAAGTAACTGATATAACAGGCAAACTTATCTATAACGAAGAAGAAAACATTTATTATATGGATAAACAACTTATGGAATTTACTCCGTATTTTATTTTAGATAAAAATAATGTTATAAAAGTGTCAGGGTTTGAAACTAAAAAAAATGTAGATGATGAACTTATCCCATATGTATCAGGGATAGTTAACCTTATGTTTTCCTATTACGGAAGCGTTGCTATTGACCCTGATATAACAAAAAGAGTTATAAAACTTAATGATATTTCCATGTGTAAAGATAATGAAGAATTTTTAGAAAAATGGAACTATAACGGATACCCTGTTGAACTTAGTGTTAAGATAAAAAAAGACACTGCCATTATCCGTTTTCAATATAATAAATTATAAAGCAAAAAAAAGAGCATAACTGCTCTTTTTTTTATATTTTAGTAGAATACATTTGCCAGAACGCAGGTGTAAACCCGCATTTTAAAGCGATTTTCTGAGAATAAATATGCGATTCAACCGTTCCGTAAAAAGGCATAACCCCTCTTTTTATAATCTCTTCTTTTAGAAGGTTAACAAGATATGCTCCAATTCCCATACCCTTAAATTTATCTTTTACATTTATGCCTATCTGCCACATATATTTACTGTCATAACTTGCAGCAGCCATACCCATAATTTCATCCCCGCAGTATGCACATACTGAAAGCATATCAGGTCTTAAACTTGAAAATTCCAGAGCATTTTTAAAATCTTCATTTCCTTTAAAAATATAAAGTTCATCTTTTTCAAACCATTTAACAGGGAAGTCATTATTAAATTCAACTGTTTTTGACGGTATGTAATAATGATGGCAATCGTAGATTGTATGACCGAAGTTATATAATATATTGTTTATTTTTTTAAGGTTAGAAAAACTTGAAATAAACCCTGCGTTTATATATTCAAACTCTTCTTTTAATATCTTTAAAAGTTCTTCATTTTCGGATGCAAAGATAAACTTATTATTGATAGCGCAACTTTTAAGTAGTGCGTTATCCCATTCATAAATTCGTCTTCCGTCTTTTTTTAAATCTTTTGCAAAGATGTTTTTATAAGATTTAACATCACATAAATCTAAACTAAAATCAAGAGCAATCTGCTCATTTAATATATCTTTAAAATTCATTTTATCACCTTGGTATATTATACAGTAATCTTACTTAAAAAACAACTCCAACTTTTCAATAGCCTTTTTTTCTATCCTTGAAACATAGGAACGCGAAATATCAAGTTTTTTTGCAACCTGCTTTTGAGTAAGTGGTTTTTTATTGTATAAACCGTACCTTAAAGAGATAATTTTCTTTTCTCTTTCATCTAAAACGCTTTCTACCCCCTCGTAGAGTTTTTTAATGTTTATATTAAGGTTTACCTCGTTAAAAACTGCCTCTTCCTCATCGGTTAAAATATCCATAAGATTTATTTCGTTCCCCTCATAGTCAAAACCGATAGGCTCGTTTATAGATACCTCGTTAACTAATTTTTTCTCGCTCCTTAAACACATTAAAATTTCGTTCTGAATGCATCTTACAGCATATGTAGCAAGACGGATGCCCTTATCGTTATCAAAGTTGTTTATTGCCTTTATAAGCCCTATTGTTCCTATTGATATTAAGTCTTCATAATCTTTCGGGCATTGATAGTATTTTTTTGCAACATATGCTACAAGTCTTAAGTTTCTTTCAATAAGAATATCCCTTGCAGATTCATCACCAGATTTAAACTTTAAAATAAGGTCTTCTTCTTCTTTTTTTGAAAGTGGTTTTGGAAAGGAATTTAAATTTGTCAGATAGCCTATTAAAACAAAAAAATCTGATAAAAAATTAAGTAAAAAATTAAACATAAAATTCACCCTGTATAAGTTTATGTAAGATATTTCTATTTTTGCAAGTCCATATTGACATATTATTATTTTGGTAATATAATAATTAAAAATATGTTTTAGAGGCGAGGTGCAATTCCTCACCGGTGGTATAGTCCATGAGCCTTTTTTTAAAGGTTGATTCGGTGAAATTCCGAAACCGACGGTAAAGTCCGGATAAATAAAACCATAAATTTGTTTTTACTCTCTGCATATTTTTGCAGAGTTTTTTTATTGGAGGAGTTATAATGCTAAATGCCAGACAATTAAATACAAAAAAAATGGTAACCCTTTCTATGTTATCAGCAATATCTGTTATTCTTGTAATGCTTATTCGTCTTCCATGGCCTGGAGCAGTTTTTTTAGAATATGATTTTGCAGATGTTCCCATTCTTATTGCCACTTTGATTTACGGACCTTGTGCAGGGGTTTTAGTAACCCTTGTTGTATCGGTTATACAGGGGATAACAGTAAGTGCTTCAAGTGGGATAATCGGTATTATTATGCATATTCTTGCAACAGGTTTTTATGTTTTGATTTCAGGCTTCATTTATAGAAGAGTAAGGAATATAAGAGGCTTGGCAGTTGCCCTTATATTCGGTGCTATGGTTTCTACGCTTATAATGCTTTTATGGAATGTGTGGTTTACTCCGATTTTTATGGGAGTTCCTGCTAAAGCAGTTGTAAATATGCTTGTCCCTGTTATGCTTCCGTTTAATTTAATTAAAACAATGGCTAACGGTGTGATAGTATTTGTCTTATATATGTTGCTTAGGAAATTAAGGATAGTATAAATTATAAAAAAGTAAATTTTCTATTGACATATAAAAATAATGGGAATATAATTAAGTAAATTTTTATGAAAGGACACATAGTATGGCTGACATTTTTGTAAACAACTTTTATTATAACTTTTTTGCTGCATATCTTTTTTGTTTTGCGGCTTTCTTTGGTTGTTTTAAAAAATGTATTTGTGAGTTTGTGTAATTTCTAAAAAGGAAGATTATAAAATTTTTAAGCAACTCATAAATACCTGAGTTGCTTTTTTGTTTTTCAAAAAATGTTTTAAGGAGGATAAAGTTATGGTACTAACAACAAAGTCAGATATAAAAACATCTGATATTTTAAAAATTAAAAGCGACCTTGAGTCAAAGGGCCTTGAAATTCAGATAAACTATGGAGCGCATAAAAATGTTATTGCGCTTTTAGGCGATGTTTCTTTAATTGATACAGAGCAGATAATAGCAAAATATCCGTTTGTTGAGCAGATTATAAAAATATCCGAACCTTATAAAAAGGCAAACAGAAGATTTAAACCTGACGATACTGTTATAAAAGTGGCAAACGAATATATTGGTGGAGACGATAAACTTACGGTTATTGCAGGGCCATGTTCGGTAGAGAGCAGGGAACAGGTTATCGAGATTGCAAAAGGTGTTAAATCATTGGGCGCAAAATTTTTAAGAGGTGGAGCGTATAAACCAAGAACCTCTCCTTACGCCTTTCAGGGAATGGGGCTTGACGGACTTAAACTTTTAAAACAGGCAAAGGATGAAACAGGGCTTCCGATCGTTTCTGAAATTATGTCTGCAAGTCATCTTGACGAGTTTGTTGAGTTCGTTGATATTCTTCAGGTAGGCGCAAGAAATATGCAGAACTTTGAACTTTTAAAACAGTTGGGAAAACTCAATAAACCTATTTTAATAAAAAGAGGTCTTTCCAACACAATAGAAGAACTGCTGATGGCAGCAGAATATGTTATGAGCGAGGGAAACGGTAATGTCATCCTTTGCGAAAGAGGAATAAGAACCTTTGAAACATTCACAAGAAATACTCTTGATTTAAGTGCAATTCCTGCTCTTAAAAGATTAACTCATCTTCCTGTTATTATTGACCCGTCTCACGCAACAGGTATGTCATGGATGGTTGAGCCAATGGCAAAAGCAGCAGTTGCAGCAGGTGCAAACGGGCTTATAATAGAAGTTCATAACGACCCTAAAAAAGCACTTTGCGACGGGCCACAGTCTTTAACCATTGACGAATTCGGAACACTTATGTCAAAAGTAACAAAAATTGCACAAATAGAAGGTAAAACCATATGACATTAAAAACAATAGGTATTGTCGGCTTCGGTCTTATAGGTGGCTCAATGGGAATGGCTTTGAAAAAATATACAAGCCATACAGTTTATGCCTTTGATAAAAGCGAAAAAACAAGAGAATATATCTTAAAAAACAATATTTGCGACGGAGTGTATGAATCTTTTTGCCATAAACTATGCGAATGTGATATAATATTTATCGGGCTTTATCCTTATGACACGGTTAAGTTTATAAACGAAAATAAGGATAAGTTTAAGGAAAATGCAATAGTATGCGATTTATGCGGTGTTAAAAAGTATATAGTAGATAATGTGGATAAAACCGTTCGCTTTATAGCAGCGCATCCTATGGCAGGTAAAGAGGTAGGAGGAGTTTTGAATGCATCAGAAACTCTTTTTCAGAATGCATCATTTTTAATTGCCCAAAATTTAAATACCGATAAGGAAGCCTTAAAAGAAATAGAAAATCTTGCTAAGAAGACAGGATTTTCAAATATTGTTAAAACAAGCGATATAAATCACGATAGAATGATAACTTTTACTTCCCAACTTCCTCATATTCTTTCGGTTGCATATGTAATGCAAAAAGCATTTAAGGAGTGCGACGGTTTTTATGCAGGAAGTTTTAAGGATATGGCAAGGGTTGCAAAAATTAATCCCGATCTCTGGGAAGAACTTTTTAAAATTAACAAGGATGTATTGATAGAGCAGATAGACGAATATACAAACACATTAAGTATGATAAAAAATGCTGTTATAAAGGATGACAAGAGTTTATATAAACTGCTTGAAAATGCAAGAAAATTAAAGGAGTGGCAGGATGAAAACTATACAAATTAACCTTTCTTCATCTTCTTATCAGATAAAGTTAGGAAAGGATATATTAAAAAATCTGCCTTTATATTTAAAAGAGGCAGGGGTAGTAAAAAAATTAGTTGTTATAACTGATACGAATGTTGAAAAATATCATCTTAATACACTTTTAAATATTCTTGATAACTCTGATATAGAATATGCTACCATAACAATTCCTGCAGGGGAAGAAAATAAAACTTTAGATACTGTATCCTTTATATACAGTGAACTTTTAAAAAATAATATTACAAGAGATGATACTATCTTAGCCTTTGGCGGAGGGGTTACAGGGGATATATCAGGTTTTGTTGCCGCAACATATTTAAGGGGAATAAACTATGTTCAGATTCCTACAACACTTCTTTCAATAGTTGATTCGTCAATAGGCGGAAAGACAGGGGTAGATTTAAAAGAGGGCAAAAACCTTGTAGGAGCGTTTAAACAGCCAAAACTTGTAGTTGCAGATATCTCTTTGTTAGACACTCTTGATGACAAGCAGATTTCAAGTGGTATGGCAGAAATTATTAAAGCAGGTTTTATAAAAGATGAAACTCTTATAGAAAAACTAAGTATCTCACAAAACTTTAAAGAAGATATAGAAGAATTTATTATAAGAGCAATAAATGTAAAAAAAGAAGTGGTAGAAGCGGACGAATTTGAAGAATATGAAAGAATGATTTTAAACTTCGGCCACACTTTCGGCCACGCAATAGAAAAATATTATAATTATAAGGGTATAACTCACGGAGAAGCAGTAGCAATAGGGATGTGCCTTATAACTAAAAATTATGATATAAAAAACCAACTTATAAATCTTCTTTCAAAATATAATCTGCCATATGAAACGGATATACCTTGTAATGTATTGCTAGAATCTGTAAAGAAAGATAAAAAAGCCTTGAAAGACTCTATAAATATAATAACAGTAGAAAAAACAGGATATGGCAAAATAGAGAAAAAAACATTCAAAGAATTTGGAGAAATATATGGCTCAAATTAAACTGTATAAATCACAACTTTTTGGCGAAGTGCCCCTTTGCACTTCAAAAAGCATTGCCCACCGTGCTCTTATTTGCTCTGCCCTCTCAGGCAGGGATATTGTGATAAACAATGTTGAGATGTCTGATGATATTTGTGCAACAATAAACGCCTTAAAAGCACTGGGGGTAAATATAGAATATTGTGATAAAAGAGTAGAGATAAAAAAGGGAAATATTAAATTAAATAATTTCGTTTTAATAAATGCATTAGAGAGTGGCTCAACCTTAAGATTTCTTATCCCTGTATGCATTTCTCTTAACAGAGAATGTGAATTTACAGGAGAGGGAAGACTTCCAAAACGCCCTTTGGATGACTATTTTAGCATATTTGATAATAACGGTATAGAATATGAAAGGGGTAAAGACTATCTCCCCTTAAAAACAAAAGGAACTTTTAAAAGCCGTGAATTTAATGTGAAGGGCAATGTAAGTTCTCAATTTATAACAGGGCTTATGCTTTCTTCCATTGTATGTAATGAAGAAACAATAATAAACATAACCACCCCGTTAGAATCAAAACCGTATATTGATATAACAAAAAAAGTGCTTGAAGATTTCGGGCATAGAGTGTATTTTAAAGATAATATAATAAAAGTTAAAAAAGGAAAAACTAAAATATCTTCTTATAATGTTGAAAAAGACTGGTCTCAGGCTGCGTTTTTTCTTGCGGCAGGTGCGATTTTTGGGGATATTACAATAAAAGATATGAACTTAAATTCCAGTCAGGGAGATATTAAGATAGTTGATATTTTACAAAAAATGGGCGCAGATATTAGTGTTTCTAACGATGTTATAAGGGTAAAAAAATCATCACTTAAAGGTATTAATATAGATGTGTCCGATATTCCTGACCTTGTGCCAGCCCTCTCAGTGCTTGGTGCAGTTGCAAAAGGGGAAACAAATCTATATAATGCAGGTAGGTTAAGATTAAAAGAATCTGACCGTATTTTATCAACAGTAAAAATGCTTGAATCTTTTAATGTAAAGGTTGATATGGGAGAAGACTTTTTAAAGATTTATTATTGTGATAATTTAAAAGGGGGAACAGTTAACTCTTTTAATGACCATAGAATTGTTATGGCGGCATCAGTTATGGCAACTATGTGTGATGAAACTGTTATAAAAGGCTGTGATGCGGTTAAAAAATCTTATCCTGAATTTTTTAATGATTACTTTAAAGTTGGGGGAAAGGGAGAATTTATAAATGAGTAGTATAACACTTAAAAATCTTTCTATGACAATATTTGGCGAATCTCATGGCAGTATGATAGGGGGAGTTATTACTAATCTTCCTGCAGGTCATAAAATAGATGAAGAAAAAATATATAAAGATGTGTTAAGAAGAAAGCCGGGGAATGATTCTTTATCAACTTCTCGTAATGAATCAGATAATTTTGAGATTATATCAGGAGTATATAACGGATATACAACAGGTGCGCCTTTATGCGTTCTTATAAGAAACTGCGATTTTCATTCATCTGATTATTTAAATTTAAAAAACACACCCCGTCCGTCCCACAGTGATTATAGTGCATATATAAAGTATAATGGGTTTAACGATATAAGGGGTGGAGGCCATTTTTCAGGCAGACTTACTGCTCCAATAGTCGTTCTTGGCAGTATATGTAAGCAGATTTTAGAAAAAGAGGGGATAGATGTTCTCTCTCATGTTTTAAAGGTTATGGATATAGAAGATAAAAGTTTTTTATCTTCAACCGATGATGAAATCATAAAAATTAAATCAGGGAAAATGACTATTTTAAATTTAGAAGATAAAATTATAAAAAGAATAGAAGAAGCAAAGGAAAATAAAGATTCTCTGGGCGCTAAAATAGAATGTATGGTTACCAATATGAAAAAGGGAGTAGGCGGACCTTTATTTGAAGGAATGGAGGGTAAACTTGCAAACCTTTTATATGCCATCCCGGGAGTAAAAAGTGTTGAGTTTGGCTTAGGAGAAGAGTTTTCACAAAGTTTCGGAAGTAAGGTTAATGACGGGTATACAATATGTGATAATGAAGTTCGCACAGTTTCCAATAATAACGGAGGAATAGTCGGTGGAATAACCAACGGGGAAAATATAGTTATGAAAATAACCTTTAAACCAACTCCGTCTATATTTAAAGAGCAGCAAACAGTTAACCTTGAAACTTTAGAAAAAGAAAGTCTTATATTAAAAGGGCGTCATGACCCTGTTATAGCATTAAGGGCAATGCCGGTATTAGAGGCGATTACAGCCTTTGGAATTTTAGACAGTATATTATAGGTGATATTATGAATCTTGATAATTTAAGAAAAGAAATAGATAAGGTTGACAGCGAACTTAAGAATCTCTTTTTAAAAAGAATGGAACTTGTTCACGAAGTTTATCTATATAAAAAAGAAAATAATCTTCCTGTAAAAAATGAGGAAAGAGAGAACTTGATTTTAGAAGAAAGAACTAAAGACCAAGTTTGGTTTAAGGATGAAACAAAAGAGTTCTTTAAATATTTAATAGATATAAGTTGTAAATATCAGGAACAGAAATTAAACCCTGCAAACAAGGTTGATTCATCTTTTTTACATATTGGCGAAGACGAGTTTTTAAAAGGTATAACCAAAGTTGCCTATCAGGGAATAAACGGGTCTTACGGTAGTGAAATGGCAAAAATATTGTTTCCTGATAAAAGTTATATAAATAAAACCACTTTTTATGATGTGTGTAAAAGCATTATAGATAAAGAAGCAGACTGTGGAATTCTTCCTCTTGAAAATTTATCAGCAGGAAGCGTTAGCGAGGTCTATGATTTAATATATGAAAATGACCTTACAATAGTAAAAAGCAGTGAACTTAAGATTGATCACAGTCTTCTTGGAATAGGGAAATTAGAGGATATAAAAAAGGTTAAATCTCATCCTCAGGCACTTTGTCAATGCTCTAAGTTTATAACTGATAACGGTTATATTAAAGAAGAGGGGATAAATACAGCGCTCTCAGCTTTTGAGGTTTCAAATTTAAAAGATTCTTCAATAGGTGCAATTTGTAATAAAGTTAACGCAAAATTATATAATCTTAATGTTTTAAAGGAAAATATATCTGATATTAAGGATAACAAAACACGCTTTATTGTAGTAACAAAGAAAAAAATAATTGTGGGGAACCCTCAGAAAATAAGCCTTGTCTTTACTTTACCTCATAAAGTGGGAAGCCTTGCAAGAGTGCTTGGCGATTTTTCCAACAATTCTTTTAATTTAACAAATATTGAATCAAGACCTGTAAAATCACATAACTGGGAATACAGATTTTATGTCGATATAGAGGGGTCTTTGCTTAACGAAAACACTTTGGCGCATCTTGAAAAAATAAGTTATCTTTTTGAAGAAATAAAAATTACAGGTAATTATTAAAGGTGAAAAAATGTATAAATACGGTTTGACAGGTATGCCTCTTGGCCATAGTATGTCTAAGATAATTCATGAAGAAATATTAAAAATTAAAAATATAGACGGTAAGTATTCTTTACTTGAAAACGATAACCTTGATAAAAGTTTTAAGGAAGTTTTAACTAATCTTGACGGTTTTAATGTTACCATTCCCTATAAAAAGGATATAATAAAATATCTTGATGTTTGTTCAGATGAAGTGAAATTATATAATGTCTGCAATACTGTAAAAATCTTAGATAATGTTAAAGCAGGGTATAATACCGATGTGTACGGTTTTAATGATACGCTTTTAAAAAATTCGGTTAACTTAAAAGGGAAGAAAGTTTTAGTTTTGGGAAACGGAGGGGTATCAACCCTTATAGTTCTTGAAGCAGTATTAAAAGATGCCGATGTATATATATCAGGAAGAAATAAGGATAAAATTTATGAACTTATAAACTTTGTTTTTTTAAAAACAGGTGTTAAACCTAAATATATAAAAAAAGAAGATATAGATTATTTTGATGTAATGATAAACGGAACTTCTCTTGGGATGTATCCAAATGTTTTTGACAGTTTTATTCCTTTGGAAAAATTAAAAAACATATCCGTCGTTTTTGATGTTATATATAACCCTTATAAAACTCTTATGTTAAGAGTAGCCGAGTATTATGGAAATAAAGGGATAAGCGGTCTTAATATGCTTGTTGCACAGGCAGTAAAAGCACAGGAAATTTTTAATGACATAACCTTAAGCGAAGATGAATTTTTAAAAGTTTTAAATAAGGCAAAAGAAAATATCCCGCCTTTTAAAGTTGATAAAAACATTATTTTAATAGGCGCTCCAGCCTCGGGCAAAACATCAATTTCCCGGGAAATAGCAAAAATATTTAATATGCAGTTTATTGACATAGACCAGTTAATAGCCGAAAAAGAGGGAATGACAATAAATGAAATCTTTGAGAAAAAGGGAGAAAAATATTTCAGAGAAAAAGAAAGGGAAGTATTTTTAGAATCAATTAAAAATAAGGGGAGAGTAATTTCAACAGGTGGAGGACTTGCTGAGTATTTTAATTTAAACAGTATAAATAAAGAAGAAAATATAATAGTTTATATTGATGTTAATAAAGATATTTTGTTTAACCGAATAAAAGGGGATACTACACGCCCACTTTTAAAGGATGACAAAAACAAACTGTTTGAAATTATAGAAAGAAGGCATCCTGTCTATAAAGAATGTTGCTCTTTGTCGCAAAAAGTCGAAAAAGAGGAAAATATAAAAGATACAACAGTTAAAATTATAGATAAGATTATATCAAAGATTTAAAAAGCCGAAAACGAAAATTCGTTTTCGGCTTTTAATATGTAGTTTAAAAAATTTACAAATTATACTCCACAGTATGCGTTAAATCCACCGTCGATAGGAAGGATAATACCGTTAATAAATCCTGAAGCTTCTTTGCAAAGTAAGAATAATAATCCGCCAAGTAATTCTTCAGCTTCACCCATTCTCTTCATAGGTGTTCCTGCTAAGATTTTTTCACTTCTTGCAGTCCAGCTACCGTCAGGGTTTTTAAGTAAATCTCTGTTCTGTGCTGTAACAAAGAAACCAGGAGCAATAGCATTAACTCTGATATTAGTTGTTGAGAAGTGAGTTGCTAACCACTGAGTAAAGTTAGAGATAGCAGCCTTTGCAGCACTGTATGCAGAAACTTTTGTAAGTGGAGAGTAAGCACTCATTGAAGAAATGTTGATGATAGAAGCATCATCTTTATCAACCATATCTTTAGAGAATACCTGTGTAGGAATCAATGTACCAACAAAATTTAAGTTGAAAACAAACTGAATGTTTTCAGGGCTTAAATCATAGAAAGAAATAACATCAGGGTTCATAACATCTGCTTTTGAATAATATTCGTTAGTAGTGTTACCTCTTGGGTGGTTACCGCCTGCACCGTTTATTAAGATATCAACACTGCCAAGTTTTTCGTTAACAATAGCTTTTGCAGCTTCACATGCTTCAGTAGATAATACGTTACATGCAACGCCGATAGCAACGCCGCCTTCAGCAGTAATTTCATCAGCAACTTTCTGTGCTGCTTCTTCTCTTAAGTCTAAGATAGCAACTTTTGCACCACATGCCGCAATAGCCTTTGCCATAACAGCACATAGAATTCCGCCGCCACCTGTAACAACAGCAACTTTATCTTTTAAGTCAACTTTTAATGGAACGTTCATTTTTAAATTCCTCCTTAATATTTTGTTATATTCTTATTTTATATTATTTATTTTTTAAAGTCAAGTTATATTATTGCTGAGGCTTAAAACTGTCTTTAAGATTTGTAATTCTTATAAATACATTATCATTTTTTGTATCCTTGGTAAAATATCCGTTTCTTACAAACTGGAATCTTTCGCCTTTATTGACATCATTTAAGGACGGTTCTAATTTACAGCCTTTTAACACTTTAAGTGATTCAGGGTTAAGATAGTTAAGATAACTGTCATCATCATCAAGTTCAATTAAATTTTCTTTAGTAAACAGATTATCATAAATTCTTATTTCAGAATCAATGGCAAATTTACTGCTTACCCAATGAATTGTACCCTTTATCTTTCTTCCGTCTGCAGGGTTTTTTCCGCCTGTTTCTAAGTCTGCTGTGCATTTAAGTTCGATAACTTCTCCGTTTTCGTCTTTTATAATCTCATTAAGTTTTATAATATATGCACCCATAAGACGAACTTCACCGTCAGGCTTTAATCTGTGGAATTTTGCAACAGGTTCTTCCATAAAGTCGCTTTTTTCAACATAAATAGTGTTTGTAAAAGGAACTTTTCTTGTCCCTGCGCTTTCATCGTTAGGGTTGTTTGACACTTCAAAGTATTCAACCTTGTCTTCGTCATAGTTTGTTATAGTAACCTTTAGAGGCTCTAAAACTGCTATTTTTCTTGGAGCAGTTAAATTTAATTCTTCTCTTATACAATGCTCTAAAAGTCTTATATCAACTAAACTGTATGCCTTTGATATCCCTGCTCTTTTAACAAATTCAAAAATGGAAGACGGAGTGTAACCTCTTCTTCTTAAACCGCAAAGGGTAGGCATACGAGGGTCGTCCCATCCGTCAACATAATTGTCAAACACAAGTTCTCTTAAATATCTTTTACTCATAACAGTATTTGACACATTAAGTCTTGCAAATTCGTATTGATGAGGTTTTTTGGTAAAACCGATATTATCAATAACCCAGTCGTATAACGGTCTGTGATTTTCAAATTCCAAAGAGCATAGAGAATGGGTTATCCCCTCTAATGCGTCCTGAATAGGATGAGCAAAGTCGTATAAAGGATAAATGCACCATTTATCGCCCTGTCTGTGATGGTTTTTATATGTTATTCTGTATATCGCAGGGTCTCTTAAATTCATATTAGGGGATGCCATATCAATTTTTGCTCTTAGTGTACATTCGCCCTCTTTGAATTTACCCTCTTTCATTTCTTCAAACAGTTTAAGGTTTTCTTCAACGCTTCTTTCTCTGTACGGACTGTTTTTACCTGGCTCTGTAAGAGTTCCTCTGTATTCTCTCATTTCGTCAGCCGATAAGTTGCAAACATATGCTTTTTTGTCTTTTATAAGTTTTATGGCATATTCATAGCATTTATCAAAATAATCGCTTCCGTAGAATATTCCACCTTCGGGTGTTGCACCTAACCATTCAAGATCTTCACGGATGGAATTAACATATTCGTCATCCTCTTTTGCAGGGTTGGTGTCGTCATATCTTAAGTTGAAAAGCCCGTTATATTTTTTCGCAGTCATATAATTTATATAAATTGCTTTCGCACTTCCTATATGAAGATAACCATTAGGCTCAGGCGGAAAACGGGTGTGAATTTTAAGTTCAGGATTTTTACTTAAATCTTCGTCAATTATTTCGTGTATAAAGTTTGAACTCATTTCTTCCATTTATTTAACCCCCTTAACTGCTTTTTCAAGACGATTTATAACTTTATCATACCCTAAAATATTCATAACTGAATATAAGTCTGGAGAATTTTGTCTGCCTGTCATGGCAACCCTTATAATCTGGCTTACATCCCCAGGGTTTCCCTTGTATTTTTCAGGGTTTTCCTTGTAATCTTTAGTGGTAGGTGCAAAACCTAATTTGCTTCCTACTTCGCATATGTCATTAAACCAGTCGTTCATATCTTCTCGTTCTTTATATGAATTTTTGTACTCTGAAAGAACTAAGGCTATATCTTCTTTTGATATATTCTGTGGGAAATCATACTCTTCGTCAAACAGTTCGTCAAAGAAGAAGCCCATATAGTCTTTAACTTCACTCCATACTGCAATGTCTTTACGAGGTTTTTTTCCGCCTCTGCCTATATTTAAAATGTCAGTTGTGTATTTTTCGTCTCTTGTAAGAAGTTCGTAAAAGTCTTTGTCATATTCTTTTGCCCAGCCTGTAACATAATCATAAACTTCTTTTGCATCCATAGTTGCAACTACGTTTTTACTTACATCTCTTAATTTGTTTATGTCAAACAGTGAGCCTGATACACTCATCTTTTTGGTTGTAAAATTAAATTTGGTGTATGGCTCGTTAGGGTTTGCAATTCTCCACTCTTCAAAGTTTGAGTTAAGAAGAGTAAGCAGATATTCAATAACTGACGGAACAGGATAGCCAACTTCGCTGTAATATGAAAGCGCAAGTTCAGGGTCTTTTCTTTTTGAAAGTTTTCTCTTGCTTTCTCCGTCCATCTTCATAAGTTGTGCAGTGTGTGCAAACTTAGGCTTTTTAAACCCTAATGTATCAAATAACTGAAGGTGGATAGGAAGTGTTGCAAGCCATTCTTCGCCCCTTACAACTATTGTTGTTCTCATAAGGTGATCGTCAATTACATGTGCAAAATGATAGGTAGGAATACCGTCTGATTTAAGTAAAACTATATCCTGGTCATTCTCAGGCATTTCTATAAGCCCTTTTATAAGGTCAGTGTGTTTTACCTTGTTTTCAGGGTTCCCGAAAGATTTGAATCTTAAAACATAAGGTTCACCGTTTTGAACTTTTTTTGCTGCTTCTTCTAACGGAAAGTTTCTGTATTTTGCATATTTTCCGTAATATCCGAAGTTTTCCTTGTTTGCTTCCTGAGTTTTTCTCATTTCTTCAAGTTCTTCTTCAGTGCAAAAACAAGGGTATGCAAGGCCCTGTGATACAAGATGCTTTGCATATGTTTTGTAAATCTTTTCTCTTTGTCTTTGACGGTATGGCCCGTAATCGCCCTTTTCTCCGTCTAATGTAACCCCTTCATCAAAATTAAGGCCGAACTGTTCAAACACTTTTATAATGGTTTCAACTCCGCCCTCAACCTGTCTTTTTAAGTCAGTATCTTCTATTCTTAAGAAAAACACCCCGTCTGAAAGATGAGCAAGTCTTTCATCGGTAATCGCACCGAATAAATTACCAAGATGCATAAAACCGGTAGGGCTTGGTGCAATTCTTGTAACCTTTGCTCCCTCTTTTAAATTTCTTTCAGGATATTTTTTTTCATAATCTTCCATTGTCAGATTTATATCAGGAAATAAAATTTGAGCTAAATCTTTGTAATCCATAAGTCCACTCCCAGTTAAAAATTTCTTTTAAGTATAATATATTTTATAAAAATTGTCAATGAAAAACCTCTCTATTGTATGCTTAGTATATACTTTATATATAAATAGAATTTTATTCCATCCTTGTTGATTTGGGAAATTTCTTGTGATATAATAAATTTAATTGCAGAGCGATTAAATTTATCGCTAAAAATCTTATAAGAGATTTTTAGTATATCGCAATTTTTGTTTTATGATGAATTCACTGTGTGAATTCATCAGCGATATAAATTCCTGACGGAATTTGCAATATGTATTTTGTACGCGATATATCTTCGATGTGATATGTCTCTTTGGGACGAGATGAAGGAATTTATATCATATCGAGTTTGAGCATAGCAAAAACATATCGATTTACGGAGTAAAATATTGAGCAATCTAAGATTGCATATCGACTAAGAACCTTGGTATCTAAATTATACAGTCTTTATATAAAGAGTGTCGAATTTTGGCAAAAAACCATTGAAAAAGATTTGAGCTTGAAATGGTTGTATAAAATCATTGCAAATTACATATAATGTATTGACAATGTTATTATGTTGTGTTAGTATAATCTTAAAGGAGGTTGATATTATGGCTGCTACAAATGTGACAATGCGTATGGACGAGGAACTAAAAGCACAACTTCAGGAATTAGTATCTAATCTTGGGATGGATATGACAACATTTTTTACTTTATCTGCGAAGCAGGCTGTCAGAGAACAGAGAATACCCTTTGATATATCTTTAAGAGTTCCAAACAGCGAAACTATTGAGGCAATAGAAGAAGTGAAAGCAATGAAGAAAAATCCTTCTCTTGGAAAGACATATACAAATGTTGATGATATGATGAAGGAGTTGCTCGTTTGATGTACTCAATAAGACCGACTACAAAATTTCAGAAGGACTTAAAGCGAATTGAAAAACGAGGATATAATATTTTATTGCTGACAGAAGTAATTAAAAAGTTAGCAAATGGAGAGCAACTTCCCGAAAAGAATAAGGATCATAATTTGTTGGGGGAATACTCAGGCTGCAGAGAATGTCATATTACACCTGATTGGTTATTGATTTATGAGATCGCAGATGATGAATTGATATTATATCTTACTCGAACAGGAACACACAGCGATTTGTTTTAATCAAAACCGATGCAGAATTTTTTGACTGCATCGGTTGTTTTTTGTTCTAACTTTATGCAACTATTGCATTGCAAAGTAATGCATCGATATAAATCTCTTGCGAGATTTTCGATATGTCTTAAAAGACTCGATATGTCGCTGACGCGACGAGATTTATATCATATCGATTTTACGACAGTAAAAATATCGAGCAATCGAAGATTGCATATCGACTAAAAACATTGGCATCTAAATTATACAATCTTTATATGATGAATTCACTGTGTGAATTCATCAGCGATATAAATTCCTGACGGAATTTGCGATATGTACTTTGTACGCGATATATCTTCGATGCGATATATCCTGACGGATGTGATAGGACAACGAGAGAAAAAAATACATTTTTTTAAACAGGAGATGAAAATATGGAAAATAAAAAATTAAAGGTTGCACTTATTGGTTGCGGAATGATAGCGGCCTCTCATATGGACGCGATAATTAACGATAAAAGGGCAGAGGTTGTTGCGCTTGTATGCGGAAGAGATTATGAAAAAGGGAAAAAGTTTAAAGAAAAGTATAATATTCCTTTTTTAACCAATGAATATAACGAAGTGCTTGAAAAATGCAGTGTAGATATGGCTATTGTTTGTAACCCAAGTTCATATCACGGGGAGGTTACCATTGCATTTTTAAATAAACAAATTCCTGTTCTTTGCGAAAAACCTTTAGATGTAAAAATAGACACAATGACTGCCATGATTGATGCTGCTAATAAAAATAATGTATTATTAGGCTGTGTATTCCCGAACAGAACTCAGTCAGGAATAGTTAATGCGAAAAAAGTATTAGACTCAGGCGAACTTGGGAAAATGAGAATTGTGGAATTTCAGTACAGAGGTTACAGAAGCCATTCTTATTATGCAAACTCTTACTGGAGAGGGGATAAGGAAATCAATGGGGGAGGATGCCTTATAAATCAGGGAAGCCACGGAATTGATGCACTTATCTATCTTTGCGGTAATGTTAAAAAAGTGTGTGCTGTAACCGATATAATGGGAAGAAAAATGACAGGCGAAGATACTGCAAATGCGCTTATGGAATTTGATAACGGTGCTCACGGAATGTTGATGGGAACAGTCCTTTCATATTTTCCAGAAAAGAACTCCGAGTGCGACAGAATAAGAATAGAGTGCGAAAGAGGAACAATAGTCTTTGCAGACGGTAAAACAATGCTTTATAAAAGTTTATCTGATGATGAATTTAATGTAGAGGAAATTCAACTTTCCGATAAGGTTGAAAGTTTTGGAGAAAGCCCTGAAGATATGGATATGAATGCTCACTTTGAAGTGGTGTCAAACTTTATTGACGGTGTTTTATATGGTAAAGAGTTAATTGCTCCGGCTTCTGACGCACGAAGAGGAATAGACCTTATTTTAACCATTTATGAATCGGCAAAAACAAACGAGTGGAAAGAAGTTCCGCATTTTGATATATAGAGGGAATTTTAATGAAAATTGCAGGTATTATTGCTGAGTATAACCCGTTTCATAACGGGCATTTATACCAGATAGAAAAAACAAAAAAAGAATTAGGCATAGATTTTATCGTTGCTGTTATGAGCGGAGATTTTGTTATGCGTGGAGAACCTGCGCTTTATAATAAATTCTTAAGAGCAAAAATGGCAGCCGAAAACGGTGTTGATTTAGTTATAGAACTTCCTGCTCCTTATGCATTGTCATCTGCAGAATTTTTTGCTGAAGGCTCAGTTAAACTGTTAAATAGCCTTAATATAGTAGACTATCTTTCATTTGGTAGCGAATCAGGTAATATAGAAAAATTAAAGTCTATTGCCGAAAAGTTAAACAGCGAAAAAATAAAATCAAAAATCATAAAAAATCAGAAAAAGGGAATACCTGTTTACGAGGCTATATCGGAAGAATTTTCAGATTCAGACAAAGAGATTTTAAAAACTCCAAATAATATTCTTGCAATAAACTATATAAAAGCCCTTTTAAAAACAAAGTCAAAAATAACTCCATATACTTTGGAGCGAATTAAAACAGGGTATAACGACTTAGAAACAAAAGACGGTTTTGCATCTGCAACAGGTATAAGGGAACGCCTTAGAAATAATGAGGATATATCTCCTTTTATGCCAAAAAAAGCATTTAAGTTATCAGACAATGTTTTACCTGTTTTTGAAGAAGAGTTTGATAAAGTTATAACATACATTTTAAGAGTAAAAGAAAGTGAAGAACTTTTAAAATATCCTGATGTGTCAGAGGGGCTTGAAAATTTAATAGCCGAAGCATCAAGAAACGCATTTGGTGTTAAAGAAGTGGCAGAATATATAAAGTCTAAAAGATATACCTACACAAGAATTAAGAGAATACTCTTTAATATATTATGCGATATAAAGAAAGAAGAAAGAGAAAAAGACCCTCAGTATGCAAGAGTTCTTGCATTTAATGAAAATGGTAAAAAACTTATAGGCGAACTTAATAAAAAGAGCCTTATTCCTGTTATAACAAACCCGACTAAAGAACATTATGAGAAATATCCTGACTTGTTACTTGATTTAAAGGTTCATGACATTTATAGTATAATTTGTGGTAATAAAGGCGGAGAAAACAAAAGAATTTTGTTGTAAATTTATATAAAAAAACCTTGAAAAAAATCTGATTTTACTGTATAATAACAATGTTTAAATATTTTTAAAGGAGATGTATGTCAAATGACTTTTTTAGAAAGTGTTAAAAACCGTGCAAAAGCCGACAAAAAAACTATCGTTCTTCCAGAATCTATGGACAGAAGAACTTTTGAAGCGGCAGAAACAATATTAAAAGAAGGAATTGCCAATTTAATCATTATCGGTACTCCTGAAGAAGTTGCTACAAACAGCAAAGGTCTTGATATTTCAGGTGCTACAATTATTAATCCTTATACATACGAAAAAACAGAAGAATATATCAATCTTTTTGTGGAATTAAGAAAATCAAAAGGTCTTACATATGAAGATGCTAAAAAACAGGCTCTTTCTGATTATATGTATTACGCTTGTCTTATGGTTAAAGCAGGAGATGCAGACGGAGTAGTTTCAGGTGCTTGTCATTCAACTGCCAACACTTTACGACCAAGTCTTCAGATTGTTAAAACAAAACCAGGCGTTAAACTTGTATCAGCGTTCTTCGTAATGGTTGTGCCTGATTGTGAATACGGTGCAGACGGTACATTTATTTTTGCAGACAGTGGTTTAGAACAGAATCCTGACCCTGAAAAACTTGCAGCCATCGCAGCATGTTCTGCAGAATCTTTTGAACTTTTAACACAGAAAGAAGCAATAGTTGCAATGCTTTCTCACTCAACAAAAGGAAGTGCGAAACACCCTGATGTTGATAAAGTATTGGAAGCAACAAGAATTTGTAAAGAAAACAATCCTGATTTAAAAGTTGACGGTGAACTTCAGCTTGACGCTGCAATAGTTCCAAGCGTTGGCGAATCAAAAGCCCCTGGCTCACCTGTTGCAGGTCATGCAAACGTTTTAGTATTCCCTGACCTTGATGCAGGTAATATAGGTTATAAATTAGTACAAAGACTTGCAAAAGCAGAAGCGTACGGTCCTGTTACTCAGGGTATAGCAAAACCTATTAACGACCTATCAAGAGGATGCAGTGCTGATGATATTGTCGGCGTTGTTGCAATCACTTGTGTTCAGGCTCAGAATCAGAATTAAAAGGAGATATAAAAATGAAAGTTCTTGTTATAAATGCAGGTAGTTCATCACTTAAATATCAGTTGATGAACCCTGAAACAAATGATGTAATCTGTAAAGGTTTAATTGAAAGAATAGGTATTGACGGTAAACTTACACATAAACCTTCCGGTAAAGAAGACTTTGTTCTTGAAACAAAAATGGATAACCATCAAGACGCTATAAAAGTTTTAATGGATGCTATATTAGATAAAGACCACGGCGTTGTTTCATCAATGAGTGAAATTGATGCAGTTGGCCACAGAGTTGTTCACGCGGGAGAATATTTTAACGATTCAGTTTTAGTAACTGATGAAGTTTTAAGAAAAATTGAAGCATGTGTTGATCTTGCTCCACTTCACAACCCTCCTAATATATTAGGAATAAAAGCGTGTCAGGAAATGATGCCTGGCGTTCCTCAGGTTGCAGTTTTTGATACTGCTTTCCATCAGACTATGCCTAAAGAAGCATACCTTTATGCTGTTCCATATAACTACTATGAAACATACGGTGTAAGAAAATATGGTTTCCACGGTACCAGTCATAAATATGTTGCACAAAGAGCGGCAGCAATGCTTGGTAAACCGATAGAAGAATTAAAAATTATTACCTGCCATTTAGGTAACGGTTCTTCAATTTCTGCAGTAAAAGGCGGAAAATCTATTGAAACTTCAATGGGCTTTACACCACTTGCAGGTGTATGTATGGGAACAAGAAGCGGTGATATTGACCCTGCTATTGTTGAATTTATTGCAACTAAAGAAAATATGTCTGTATCTGAAGTTTTAAATATTTTAAATAAAAAATCAGGTGTTTTAGGTGTTTCAGGTTTAAGTTCTGACTTTAGAGACTTACTTGGCGATGAAACAGATAATAAAGAAAAATCAAGACTTGCAGTTGATGTGTTCATATACCACGTTAAAAAGCAGATCGGTATCTGTGCTGCAGTTATGGGTGGCGTTGACGCTATCGTATTCACTGCAGGTGTTGGAGAAAATACTGAATATGTAAGAAGAAACGCAGTTTCAGGTTTAGAATTTATGGGTGTTAAGATTGACCCTGAACTTAATAAGGAAAGAGGATATGAACTTGACATATCATCTTCTGATGCAACAGTTAAAACATTAATTATTCCAACTAATGAAGAACTTATGATTGCACTTGATACAAAGAAAATAGTTGAAAGCAAATAATGCTTGACAAAGTGAATACCCTTTGTTATAATGCTATTTGGTATTATTGTGTAAATAATAGAATATTAAAGGAGTCTGTATGGTTGTAGATATTTCAAAAATTGCAGGAGATGAGGGCGCAACCCTTTCATACAGCGGCGAAATTAAATATGATGATTTTGATTTTCCCGTATATGTATCAGGCACTGTTAAGAATTACAGTAACCAGTATGTTATATCCTGTAATATTAAAACAACTTGTATAGCGCAGTGTGCCCGTTGCCTTGAAGAAATCAAAAAAGAGGTGGAAACTTCTTTTGAAGAAATGATTGGCAGCGAAGACTGTCCTGAAAGTTTAAAAATCGTGCAGAATACTATTGATATTGACGAAGCAGTTTACACAAGTGTTTTGTTCAGTCTTTCCCAGAAGTTTTTGTGCAAAGAAGATTGTAAAGGTCTGTGCTTTGTGTGTGGAACAAATCTTAATGAGAAAGAGTGTAAATGCGATAAAGAGGTTACAGACCCTCGATTTGATGTATTAAAAAAATTGTTACAATAAATGTGATTAAGGAGGTGTTTTTGATGGCAGTTCCAAAGAGAAAAGTGTCAAAAGCAAGAAGAGATAAGAGAAGAGCTAACTGGAAGCTTACTATTCCGGGTATGGTTAAATGCCCTCAGTGTCAAGAATATAAATTACCTCATAGAGTATGTATGTCTTGTGGTAATTACGATGGTAAAGAAGTTATCAAGGTTGACGCACAATAATATAGAGAAGGCAACTCTGCCTTCTCTATTTTTGTATAAGCACAAAAATTCTTTCCATATTTACCTAATTTAGTGTAGTAGTACATGAACACCATAAATATAAAAATACAAATTATTTTATTAGTTTTATTAACACCGTGAGGTTTATTTATGTCTGCAGAAATTTATAAAGTTGAAAAAGGAAGCATAGCCGAAGAAATCGGTTTGGAAAAAGGGGATAAAATTATATCGATAAACAAAGAAAAGTTTACCGATGCTTTAGAATACCGTTTTTTAATTTCAGAAGAATATATTGAACTGGAAATCGAAACAAAAGATGGAGAAAATGTCATATGCGAAATAGAGAAAGAGGAATATGAAGATTTAGGCATAGAATTTACAAACCCTCTTATAGATAAACCCCGTTCTTGCAGAAATAAGTGTATCTTCTGTTTTATAGACCAACTTCCAAAGGGGTTAAGAGAGTCTCTTTATTTTAAAGATGATGATACAAGGCTTTCTTTCTTAAACGGAAATTATGTTACACTTACAAATATTTCTGATGACGAAATTGATAAAATAATAAAAATAAGGCTTTCTCCTATAAATATATCAGTTCATACAACTTGTGATGAACTTCGTAAATTTATGCTAAACAATAAATTTGCAGGAGGAATAAAGGAAAAAATTGAAAAACTTACAAGTAACAAAATAACAGTTAACTGCCAGATAGTGCTTGTTAAAGGGGTAAATGATAAAGAACATCTTGAAAAAACAATAAGAGATTTATCCGTATATTTTCCTTATATGCACAGTATATCAGTAGTGCCGATAGGCATAACAGACCACAGAGAAAATTTATTTAAAGTAGATGAATTTAACAGGGAAGATGCAAATTCAGTAATAGAACTTGTACTGAGTCTTCAAAATGAATTTTTGAAAAAATACGGGTCAAGAATAGTGTATCTTGCAGACGAGTTTTATATAATGTCAGACTATGATTTGCCATCTCCTGAAGTTTATGAAGATTTTCCTCAGATTGAAAACGGTGTCGGAATGATGTCTTCGTTTTTAGATGAGGTTAATAATGCACTTAAGAAAAAGACGGATAAGAAAACTAAAAAAACTATTGTTACAGGTAAACTGGCATATCCGTATTTTCTTAAAATAAAAGAAAAAATAGAGAGTATGTTTCCATCGGTTAAATTAAATATAATAAAAGGGGAAAATAAATTATTCGGGAAAAAAATCACAGTAACAGGGCTTTTATGCGGAAGAGATATTATAGATTCCCTAAAAGGCGTGGACATAGGGGATAATCTCCTTCTATCTATTGATACTCTAAGAGCAGAGAAAGATTTGTTTTTAGATGATATGACTGTTTCTAAGATGGAAAATATTCTTAACACAAAAATTTTATTTAATGAGATAAATGGCGAAGATTTTGTTGATAAAATTTTCCTTTAATGATATAATGAGTTTAGTGCAGTAGTACTTGAACACAATATGCCTTAAACTTGGCGATATAAATCTCTTATGAGATTTGCGATATGTACTTTGTACGCGATATATCTTCGATGCGATATATTTTTCAAATATTTTGCCAAAGGCGAAATATTTGAAAAATGATAATGAATTAATTAACATCCAAATTTATATAATAACCAAAAAAATACGATAAAAAGGGAAGTGAAATATGATGAAGCCGATAGTTGCCATAGTAGGCAGACCTAATGTAGGGAAGTCTACTTTGTTTAATAAAATAGTAGGAAAAAGAATTTCAATAGTTGAAGACACTCCCGGCGTTACAAGAGACAGAATATATCAGGACGCTGAATGGTGCGGTCATAATTTCACACTTATTGATACAGGTGGTATAGAGCCTAAAACAAAAGATGATATACTTCTTAAAATGAAAATTCAGGCAGATATTGCTATTGAAATGGCAGATGTAATAATTCTTCTTACCGATTTAAGAGACGGTCTTACTGCCAATGATGCCGATGTAGCCGCAATGCTTCAGAAATCAGGCAAACCTATTGTTCTTGCGTGTAATAAGGCAGATACAATTTCAAGAAATCAGTATCTTCACTATGAATTTTATAATTTAGGTCTGGGAGACCCTGTTTCAGTATCTTCTATCCACGGTTTAGGTGTTGGAGATTTGCTTGACGAGGTTGTTTCTCATTTTCCAAAAAATTATAATAATGAAGAAGAGGATGACAGTATTAAAGTTGCAGTAATAGGAAAGCCTAATGCAGGTAAATCTTCTTTGATAAACAGAATTTTAGGGGAAGAAAGACTTATTGTAAGCGATATGGCAGGTACAACAAGAGATGCCATTGATGCAAAAATCACAGTTGATGAAAAAGAATATACATTTATTGATACTGCGGGTGTAAGAAAGAAGAGCAAAATAAATGATAATATTGAAAAATACAGTGTTATCCGTTCTTATCAGGCAGTTGACCGTGCAGATGTATGTCTTCTTGTTATAGACGGTACAGAGGGCGTTACAGAGCAGGATACGAAAATTGCAGGTTATGCCCACGAACAAGGCAAGGCAATGATAATTGTTGTTAATAAATGGGATATAGTTGAAAAAGACGGAAGAACAATGCAGGAATACCGTAAGAGTCTTCAAAAAGACCTTATTTTTATGACTTATGCACCTTCATTATTTATATCTGCAAAAACAGGGCTTAGAGTTTCAAACCTTTTTGAACTTATAAACTATGTTAACGAGCAACAGTGCTTAAGGGTTAAAACAGGAATGCTTAATGATATCTTGGCAGAAGCAACTGCGAAAGTTCAGCCACCAAGTGATAAAGGAAGAAGGCTTAAAATATACTACGGAACACAGGCAAGTATTAAGCCTCCTACATTTGTTATTTTTGTCAATGACATAAGACTGATGCATTTCTCATATGAAAGATATATAGAAAATCAGATTCGTGCCATATTCGGTTTTGAAGGCACTCCTTTAAGATTTATTATAAGAGAGAGAAATTCGGATAATCCAAACAAGTAACTCTGAAAGGAATTTAGTATGGAATATTTAGTTTTGATATTAGCAGTTATAATCGGCTATTTATTTGGAAGTTTAAGTTTTGCAGTTATAATCGGTAAACTGTTTTATAAAAAAGATGTAAGAGAAGTAGGCTCTAAAAGTGCAGGGGCAACAAATGTGTTAAGAACTTTAGGCAAAAAAGCAGCAGCAATGGTTACTGTGGGAGATATGTTAAAAGGTATCTTAGCGTATGTGATTATATATCCTTTGGGGAATATATATTCAGTAGGGGAACTTGCTGCAACACTAGCAGGTGCATCTGCAGTGTTCGGGCATATATTTCCTTTGTTCTTTAACTTTAAGGGCGGCAAAGGAGTTTTATCTTCACTTGCCCTGTCTTTTATGATAGACTGGCGTGCCGCACTCATTACTTTGGCAGTGGCAATACTTATAATGGCTCTTACAAAATATGTTTCGTTAGGCTCAATGTTAGGGTGCGTATTCAATTCAATAATTATATGTTTTTTTGCACCTTATGACTACTTAAAAATTATAACAGTAATTTTCCTTACTTTAGTTGTTATAATCAAACACAAAGAAAATATAAAAAGACTTGTAAAAGGCGAAGAAAGAAAACTTGGCGAGAAGTCTTAAAATTTAATCAGGTTAGTGCAGTAGTACTCGAACACCATATGGTTTTAAAATATAAATTATGTTTCATATTGCAGAAATCTCTTCAGATATACGAAAGTATTATCTTTGATATTTCTTTATCTGAAACAAAATTTCTCGTTTTAAAACTCTTCGACCTTAAACGCAGAAAAATTTTCAAAATTTTTAATGCGAAGGACGAAGTCAGGCTGACGCCTTACGAGGACGACAAATTAAAAAGATTAGAATTTAACAAGTTTAAGGCATATTGTGTTCAAGTACTACAGCACTATATTACTACACATCTGTTTTTAAAAGGAGTGGTAAAATGAAAAATATAGCAGTAATAGGTTCAGGCAGTTGGGGAACAGCAATCACAAGCGTACTTGCTAATAACGGACACAGTGTTACACTATGGTCATATTTAGAAGAAGAATGTGAAATGTTTAAAACTCATAAACAACATTTGAAGTTTTTGCCTGGAGTAATACTAAATGATAATGTTAACTATACAAACAGTATAGAAGAAGCACTGCTTAATAAAGAATTGATTGTTATTGCATGTCCGTCTTTTGCTATAAGATCAACTGTTGAAAATATCAAGCTTTTTTATAAAAACCAGTTGATAGTTTCTATTGCAAAAGGTCTTGAAGAAGAAACTCTTAAGTGCTTATCCGAAGTTATAGAAGAAGTTTTAAACCCTGAGAAAAAAGTTTGTGTACTTAGTGGGCCTTCCCATGCTGAAGAAGTGGGTAAAAAAATGGCAACAACTTTGGTTGCAGCATCACTTGATTTAGAAGTTGCAAAAGAAGTTCAGGATATTTTTATGTGCGACTATTTAAGAGTTTATACATCTACTGATATAATCGGAGTTCAGTTAGGCGGAGCACTTAAAAATGTTATATCTCTTTGTGTTGGTATATCTGACGGATTAGGCAACGGAGATAATATCAAAGCAGCAATTATGACACGAGGTATGGCAGAGATTATCCGTCTTGGAACTAAAATGGGCGGAAAAATCGAAACCTTCAGCGGTCTTACAGGCGTAGGCGATTTAATAGTTACCTGTACAAGTATGCATTCAAGAAACCGTCGTGCAGGTATTTTAATAGGTCAGGGTAAAACTCCTGAAGAAGCAAAAAAAGAAGTGGGCATGGTAGTAGAGGGTATGCTTGCTTGTAAGAGTGCATACGAACTTTCAAAAAAATATCAGGTTGAAATGCCGATTGTAAGAGAAGCATACGGTGTTTTATACGAAAATTACGATGTAAATTCCTCTATGGAAAACCTTATGTTAAGAGAAAAAAGGGAAGAATAATAAATGAAGAAAATAAGATTTGTTTTATCAGTCTGGGTATGTAAAATTCTTATATACTTAGGAAAACTTATGGGCAAAAAAGGTTCTGCAACTCCGGGGGCAATAGCATATAAAATATGCCCTGATGTTCTTAGAATATTATCAGTTAAAATTTCTAAGGGCATAATTGCAGTATGCGGTACAAATGGTAAAACAACTACTAATAATATAATTGATAAAATACTTACCGATAAAGGCTTTAAGGTTGTATGCAATAATATCGGAGCAAATATGCTCTCAGGCGTTATAACTGCCTTTATAGAAAAATGCGACCTAAAAGGCAATATAAACTATGACTATGCAACTTTGGAAATGGACGAAGCATTTGCAGTTAAGATTTTTGAACATTTAACGCCGACAGTTATGGTTATTACAAATCTTTTCAGAGACCAGCTTGACAGATACGGAGAGGTTGAACTTACTGCAAATTATCTTAAAGGTGCTCTTAATTTAAAAAAAGAAGTAAAACTTATTGTTAACGGTGATGACCCTGTGCTTTTTAATATAGCAAAAGAGCATGGAAATTATTTAACATTCGGTGTTGGGCAAAAGAGTGTTTCTTCATATAAAGACGGGGAAATGAAACTTTGCCCTAAGTGCAGTAAAAAACTTTCCTATGAGTATTATCACTACTCCCATCTTGGGAATTTTAGTTGCGATAATTGTGGCTTTAATCATCCTGATTTAGATTTTTATGCCAAGGATATTGATTTATCAGATGGCATTTCATTTACAGTAAATGACGATACTAAAATTGCACTTAATTATAAAGGTTTTTATAATGTGTATAATGTACTCGCAGCATTGTCTGTTATTAAGACACTTGGGATAGATTTTGAAAATATAAATGAAGTTTTATCCGATTATAAGCCTCAGGTAGCAAGAATGGAAGCCTTTAACCTTAAAAAGAAAGTTATCCTAAATCTTGCAAAAAACCCTGCAGGGTTTAATCAGGCATTACAGACTGTGATGAGCGATAAAGCAAAAAAAGATATTATACTTGCAGTTAACGACTGTGAGTCAGACGGAAGAGATATCTCGTGGATATGGGATGTTGATTTTGACTCTTTGAAGAATCAAAATGTGGGCTCTATCGGCCTTTGTGGAATGAGAAAAGACGAACTTAATGTAAGGCTTAAATATTCAGAAGTTAATGCTTTATATAACACTTATGATAATATTAAAGAAGCCATTTTAGATAAACTTGAAACTGACAGTGATGTTTTATATGTTCTTGTGAACTATACTGTTATTTTTGAAAGTCAGAAAATATTAAAGGAACTGGAGGGTAAAAATAATGGATAGCATAGTTAAAATAGGCTATATTTACCCTGAACTTCTTAATATGTATGGCGACTTTGGTAACATTTTATCACTTTCAAAAAGGCTTGAATGGAGAGATATACAAAGTCAGGTTATAAAGTATAAAATGGACGACGAAATAGACTTTGAAAATATTGATATCCTGTATTTAGGCGGAGGCGGAGAAAAAGAAATTCTCCTTGCAAAAGAAAAACTCTTACCTTATAAAGAAAGACTTAAAAATTATGTGGAAAACGGTGGAGTTTTATTATGTGTCTGTTCCGGCTTTGATATTATAGGCGAGTATTTTCACCTAAAAGGCGAAAAATATGAGGGCTTAAATATCATCCCTGTAAAATCAGAATGGGGAGAAAAAAGATTTGTATCAGATGTTATATTGGATACAAAATTCGGAAAAGTGGTAGGCTTTGAAAACCATAATGGGAGAATGAATACAGGAATTTTAGAGCCTCTTGGAGAAGTAATTTTTGGAAACGGAAATAACGGAGAAGATAAAAGAGAGGGAGTAATTTATAAAAACACTTTCTGCACTTATCTTGATGGTCCTCTTCTTCCTAAAAACCCTGCACTTTGTGATGAAATATTAAAAAGAGCGATTAAAAAGTATGATGATAATTTTTATCTAAAGCCACTTGATGATAGTGTGGAAGAAAAGGCTCAAAATTTTATTATAGATAAATATAAGGAAAACTAAAAAACTGCTTATAGCAGTTTTTTTGTTTTTAAAAATAAAAGGCTGTCAAATTATTTACTTTTATTTTAAAATATGCTAAAATAAATTAAATAATGTATTATGGGGAGTTATGATGATATATAAGATTTCAGACTATGTAGATAAAGGTTATATAAGTTTTCACACTCCGTGCCATATGGGAAGAAATAATAAAATAAATAAACTTCTTAAAAGTTCATTTGATTTAACCGAACTTGAAGAAACCGATAATCTTTTTTATGAAGTATCAATTATAAAAGACTTTGAAGAAAAGATGGCAAAATCACTGGGGGGAGATTATTTTTATCCATTGGTTAACGGTGCAACATCAGGTGTTATGGCATCTTTGGGCATATTTAATGAAAATGATAAAATAATTATTGACAGAAACTGCCATATATCCGTTATAAATGCTGTTAAACTTTATAAATTAAACCCCGTATTTATAGAAACTTCCTTTAATGATTTTGGTATTCCTAACCCTCCTGATACAGAAGATATTAAAAATGCTTTTAATAACAACCCTGATGCAAAAGGTTTATTTATAACTAACCCTAATTATTACGGAATGTGGGCAAAAATGGATGAAATATCAGCCTTTTTAAAGAGTAATAATCTTATTCTTATATGCGACGAAGCCCACGGTACTCATTTTAGATATCTTCATAATAAAAATTTTAAGCCTGATATATCAATACTTAGTTTTCATAAAAATCTTCCGTCTCTTACTCAAACGGGAGGCATACTTATCAATAATAAAAACTTAAAAGATAAAGTAAAGGAAAATTTAAGAAATTTTACTTCTACAAGCCCGTCTTATCTTTTTATGCTCTCCATTGACTGTATGGATGAGTATATGAAATTAAAGGGGGCAAAAAAATTAAGAGAGTATATTTTATATCTTGACTTAGTAAAAAAATCTATAAAGAGAAAAAACATAAGAATTTTATCGGATAATGACCCTTTTAAATTTGTTGTAAATTGCAAGGATGCTAAATGTAAAGCACAACTTATAAAAGATAAATATAAAATAGTGTGCGAAATGTGTGATGATGAAAATATTACTTTTATAGTAAGTATTCATAACTATAAAAAGGAAATTGAACTATTAAAAAAGGGAATTATCAAATTTTGCAAAGACTTTGACTGTAAGGAATATAATTTTAAACTTCCAAAAGGTAAGTATTTGCCATACGAAGTTATTAAAATGGATAAAGAAGAAGTTTTAATTAAAGATGCATCAGGAAGAGTAAGCGCAGAGACTGTTATAAATTTTCCACCCTCTGTACCTGTAATAGTTGAGGGCGAGATTATAAATGATGATGTATTAAAATATATAAACAAAAAAACTATAAAGTGTGTGATAGAATGAATTTTAGCAGTATAATAGGCCATGATTTTATTAAATCAAGTTTAAAAGACACATTGAATACTAAAAAAATAAGCCACGCATATATTTTTGACGGAGCAGAAGGAATAGGCAAAGAAAGGTGTGCAAAAATATTTGCGCGAGGTATTCTTTGCGATAATTTTAATATAGACTTATGCGAAGAATGTAATAATTGCCGTCTTACAATAAATGATGTTCACCCTGACCTTAAGGTAATTGACTTTACAATAGGGGAAGACGGAAAGCAAAGAGCATCAATTTCAGTTGAAGCCATCCGTCAGTTTAAAAAAGAAGTTTATCTTAGACCTTTTTATGGAGAAAGAAAAATATATATTTTAAAAAACGCAGAAAAGATGACTGTTGAAGCCCAGAATGCAATGCTTAAAATTTTTGAAGAGCCGCCTGAGTATATAACTATAATACTTATAACCAACGGTCTTTCAAAAATTCTTTCCACCATTAAATCAAGAGCGGTAATATTTAACTTTCCGACTTTAGGGGCAAAAGAACTTGAAAAATATTTAAATATTTATTATAATGACATAGAGGATAAAGAGATTTACGCACATATTTCTGACGGAAGCATCTCTAAAATGATACAACTTATATCAGATGAAGACAGTTTATTATTCAGAGAAAGTGTGTTATCTGCCTTTATAAAAATTATAAGAAGCAATGACAGTTCTTCTTATAACGACCTTTTTGATATCTTTATGAAAAATAAAGAAAAAAAGGAAGATATTATAAAAGTTGTAAGCATATTTACCATGGATGCAGGGTATATCAAAGCATCAAAAGAGGGTTTAGTTGTAAATATTGATAAAAAAGACGAATTAAATGCTCTTATAAATATCCTGTCAATAAATAATATTTTTAATATAGAAAATCTGTTGGGAGAGTTGTCTTACAAACTATCTAAAAATGCCAATTATAAGTTGGCAATATTAAATACTCTTTTGAGTATCAGGGAGGAAATACATGGTTGAAATAGTAGGAATCAGATTTAAAAAGAATTGCAAAACATATTTTTTTGCACCTGAAAATCTGAAAATTGAAAAAGGTCAGTATGCAGTAGTTGAAACTTCAAGAGGAGTTGAACTGGGCGAGGTTGTAATAGGTAACAGACAAGTACCCGAAGAACAGGTATTGCACCCGTTAAAGCCGGTTGTAAGAATTGCAAATGACGAAGATTTAAAAATTTTAGAAGAAAATCAGTTAAAAGCGAAAGAAGCAATAGGAATATGCAAACAGAAAGTGGAAAAGCATAAACTTAATATGACACTTCTTGACGCTGAATACACTTTTGACAGGGGTAAAATCTTATTTTACTTTACTGCAGAAGGAAGAATAGATTTCAGAGAACTTGTTAAAGACCTTGCGGCAGTTTTCAAAACAAGAATTGAATTAAGACAAATCGGCGTAAGGGATGAAGCCAAGATTATAAAAGGCATCGGCGTATGCGGAAGACCGTTTTGCTGTTCAAGTTTCTTAGGCGACTTTCAGCCCGTATCTATTAAAATGGCAAAGGACCAGAATTTAAGTTTAAATTCCACAAAAAATTCAGGCGGTTGCGGAAGGCTTATGTGTTGTTTAAACTTTGAGCAGGAAACTTATGAAGAAATGTGGAAGGTTACACCAAGGCCAAAATCAATTATAAAAACTCCTCAGGGGGAAGCCACAGTTTTGGATGTCAATGTGCTTAAAGGAACATTAAGAGCAGTGATGTCAGCAACCAATGCTGTTCAGCAATTTTCGGTAGACGAGATAAAAATTCTTAAAAATGCAGAAGCATCATTAGACGAAGAAACATATAAGGAACTTAAAAAACTTGAAGATTAAAAAAACAGTTGATATTATAAATTATGTATGTTATAATACCCATAGATAAATAGTTTAAGGAGGTGCGAATTATGGCATATATTATTACAGATGAATGTATCATGTGCGGAGCTTGTGAAGGTGAATGCCCTGTAAATGCAATTTCAGCCGGTGATGATAAATACGTTATCAGCGCTGATGAATGTATCGAATGTGGAGCATGTGCAGGAGTTTGTCCTGTTGGAGCGCCTGTTCAGGAATAATCAGTTAAAGACCTTAAAGGGCGTTCACATAAGGAATTAATGATTCCTTGTGTGAACGCCCTTTTAATACAGGGAGAATACAATGAACTTAAAAGATAACGAAGTAATTGACGAACTTAATATAGATAACCTTAAAATAATTCAGAATAATGACGGGTTTAAATATGGCACAGATGCAGTAGTCCTTTCTAAATTTGCAAGTATAAGAAAGGATGCGAAAGTTCTTGATTTATGCACTGGAAGCGGCATTGTGCCTATTCTTCTTTGCGGCTTAAAAAAGGGTAAGCATATTTTGGGTGTGGAATATTTTAAAGATGTGAGTGATATGGCTAAAAGGTCGGTAGAACTTAACCTGCTTAATGAAAAAATTGAGATTTTAAATCGGGATGTTAAAGACTATAAAGATTATTTACCCTGCCATTTTTTTGATAATGTTACGGTTAATCCCCCCTATAAAATAGTTGACACAGGTTTTTTAAATGATAACAGTTATAAAACTTGTGCAAGGCATGAAATACTCCTTACTTTAGAAGACTGTGTTAAGGCGGCAGAATATGCCCTTAAATTCGGCGGGAAACTTACTATGGTTAACAGAATTGACAGGCTTAGTGATGTTATATACGAATTTAAGAAAAATAAAATTGAGCCAAAAAGAATAATGTTTGTAACCGATATGGATAAACCTGCAAAAATATTTGTAATAGAGGGCATAAAAGGCGGAAAAAGCGGAATGACCATGGAGGTTTATAAAAATTTATAAAAAAGTATATACAATTTTAAAATATAATGTTATAATATAACTATAATAAGGCATATTCCCAATAATAAATTATTGGAGGTAGTAATACCATGCATAAAATCAGTGATATTTTTTACGAAAATATTTATCATATTTTTTTAGAATATTGTGATAAGAACAATATGCAGTATATGTCCGAACTTGACAATTTTGATTTTGATGCCCTAAAAGATGTCAAGGGTATTGGCGTGTCAAAAATAGAAAGTATAAAAAATAAATATAAAGAATTTAAAGGCAGTTTAGACGGTATTGATATTTTCTCGGTTATTCATAAGGATAACTATTTATTATCAGTTGAAACACTGTCTTTTTTTAATATCAGTAAAAATGCAATAAACCAACTTTTATTAAACAATATATCAACTATTGAGCAACTTAAAGATTCTGGAAACTATAAATTATACAGTATCAATGTAAATCTTTATCTTAAAGTATGCAAGGCTGTTATAAACTATAAAGAGCCTCTTGTAAAAAGGCTTAATGAGTTTTTGGGCGCTTTAAAAAAAGAAGAGCATTTTGATGTGGTTCTTCAAAGGTCAAAAGGGATAACACTTAATAAAATAGGCGAATCATTTAATGTTACAAGAGAAAGAGTAAGACAGATAGAGAGTGGCTTTTTAAAGAGAATAAAGAGCATACTTGATATTGCGCTTATAGATATTATAAAAAATTATAATTATAAGTCATGTATAAATCTTAATAAATTAGACTTTTACTTTAAAGATTATGAAGACCTTAATCTTATGAAATATACACTTTCTGTTGTATATAAAGATAAGTATCTTGACTTTTGCAATAAACTAATAATAAATAATGACACAAAAGAAAAAGTGCTGGACAGACTCTTAGGTATAACCGATTACTATATTAAAGATATAGTTAACTTTAATAAGAAAATGGTGGTTATAACCGAAAGCCTTAATAAAAATCATATTCCGTATATAGATATAGAAGACTTAACCAACTATCTTCTTTTAAATGGATATATAAAAAAGGGTAACTATATTTATAAATCAGGAATTTCTTACGGGCAGTTGTGCGCCCTTGTTATCCGCAATAATTTTAAAGAGGGGATAAGAATACATCTTGATGAAGACATTGATAGGTTAAGAGCTCTTGTAAAAGAAGAATTCGGAGATGTTTCTTTGCCTGATAATAACAGAGCGTTAGGCGCAAGGATATGTGCATATCTTGTTCTTTGGGACAGGGGATGCTACACTGTTACATCCAATATAAAAATTCCTGACTCACTGCTTTTTAAAATAAGAGATTATATTGATAAATCAGATGAAACCACCATATTTTTTGCAGATTTATTTGCTCAGTTTAAGGACGAACTTGTAAAAAAATCAAGCATTAAAAACAGATATTTTCTTCAGGGCGTTTTAAAATATTTTTATGAAGATGAATTTATTTTTGAAAGGGACTCTATAACAAAACTCGGCAAAGAAAGAAAAAATATGAGAGAACTTATTTCAGAGTTTGTAAAAGAAAAGAAAAGACCTGTTCATAAAAGAGAAATCAAGGAAAAATTCCCTGGTGCTACCGAAGTGGTTATTACAAACTGCCAGATAGCAAACAGAGATATTCTCCAATGGGAGTATAACTACTTTATCCATACAGACAGCCTTAATATAAGAAATGACGACAAAAAGGCAATATTAAAAACTCTTACATTGCTTTTTAACGAATATAAAGGATATATAAGTGAGCAACTATTATACGATATGCTTCTTAAAAATAACAGGGAATTTCTTTATATGAACCATATAAAAAATGCTTCGAATCTTTTCTATCTTACCTCGTATCTTTTTGGCGATATGTATCTTTTCAGAAGACCTCATATACTAAAAGACAATACGAAAAAGAGAGAACTCAGCAGCAGAGTAATTGTAGAAAAATTCTTATTTAATAACGGTATTTTAAAATATACCGATTATCAGAATTTTGTAACTATGGTTAAATGGTCAATCGGTACTGCATATTCTGTGTTTAAGGATATAGAAAGAGAAATTGTAAGAATTTCTGAAGATGAGTACATAGAAAAAGACAGATTTAATATAGATAAGAAAAATACAGACCTTATATTTAATATTATAAGAGAAGAACTTAAAAAAAGAGATTTTATATCTTTAGTTAAGTTTGATTTGTATGATTTACTTCCAAAGATAGATTTTTCGTGGAATCCGTTTGTTTTATCTTCCGTAATGGAAAAATATCTTCCGCCTGATTTAAAACTTGTTGCACCGATGGTGGAAGACAGAAGGTATGTTAAAGAAATTATTATCAAAAAAGATAAGAATATTAACTCATATGAAGAACTCATTATTGATGTAATATTAAAAAATAATTTAAGTGGTTCTACATTGTATCACTTAGAGTCAGTTTTATCATCTTTGGGCTTAATTGGAAGATATCTTCCAAAAGAACTCTTTAATTCAAAAAATATTTATATTGAGAATGACAGAATTTATACTTAAGTTTTTTTACAGGCATTTAAAAACTGCACCTTTATAGCCAAGTGTTCTTAAAGACACTTGGCTAGTTTTATTCACCTTTCGGCAAGTGTTATTGCTACGCAGTTATATTTGGACTTTGTCCAAGTGGTATTCGCTCAGCGAGTTTTAACGGAGAATAGAATATCACTATTTATTATTGTCCTTAGGAATATAGATTGGTTTTAAGTGCAGTTTTTTTATGCTAAAGGCGAAAAAAGTTTTAGCGTTTTTTCGCATAACTTTTTAAATGTGCTTCTTTTTTTAAATTCTTCATAGGTTAAAAGTTTTGAGTTTTTAATATCCTGTAAAAAAGCATCAACATTTTTTATAGCAAATTCCTTGTCATATATAAAAGCATTTATTTCATAATTAAGCGTAAAACTTCTTATATCAAAGTTGCTTGTACCTATCGAGGTTATCTCGCAATCGGTTACAATAGTTTTAGAATGCAGGAAGGCATCAAGTATATAAAACTTAACTCCGTATTTTATAAGTTCATCAATATAAGACATATTGATATAATAAATATATTTCTTGTCAGGCTTTCCTGGAATCATAATGCGTATATCCACCCCTGACAGTGCCGCAATTTTTAAAGCCTCCAAAAATGCAGAGTCAGGCACAAAATATGGCGTCTGAATATATATGCTTTTTTTTGCCATATTTATCATTTTAATAAACGAGTATTTTATCTCCTCTTTCCTGCATTCAGGGTCGGATGTAATAATCTGTACACTCTTATCCCCCAAAAAGTCTACTTTGGGAAAATAAAATTTATAATCTATCTTAAAGTTTTTTGTGCATAAAACCAAATCATTTAAAAACCTTGCCTGAAGAGAATATACAGCAGACCCCTCTATTTTAAGATGTGTATCCCTCCAAGGCGTAAGCCTTTTTAAGCCCATATATTCAAGCCCTATATTCATTCCACCTATATAACCTGTTTTTCCGTCTATAACTGCAATTTTTCTGTGGTTGCGGTTATTTACCTTGATAAGATTTATACCCATAGAATTAAAAAAACGGTGAACATTTCCCCCTGCATCAATAAGAGGCTTAAACATCTTAAGAGATGTTTTTGCACTTGCAAATTCATCATAAAGCAAATTAACCTTAACCCCTTCTTTTGCCTTTTTTGTAAGAAGACTGACAAAGTCGTTGCCTACCTTATCGTTTCTTATAATGTAATATTCAATATTTATTGAGTATTTTGCATTTAATATATCATTAAAAAGGCTCTTGTATTTATCATATCCGTCAGTAAAAAGGGTAAGAGTGTTATCCTTTGAAAAGATGCTTAAGTTATTTTTAAAGTTAAATAAAATTAAATCTTTGGAATTTTTAGAAATATTTTTTTTATCCTTTAAAATATCTTTTTTATTAAGTTCTATATAATCTTTAAAATGGCAATATTCTCTTAATGATAACTTCTTTTTTTTATAAGCAGGAAAAGGGTTTCCAAAAAGTATATAAACTAAAACTCCGCCAATAGGAAATATATATAAAAGCAGTATCCAGGCAACAGTTTCCTGTGGCTTTTTGTTGTCAGAAAAAATAACGGTTATAATACATAAAAAGTTTATTAAAAATAAGATAAGCAGCATTTTTTCACACCCTTTTTTAAATTTATTATTGTAATTATTTAAGATTTATATTACAATAAATAGAGAATTAAAAAAAAGGAATAAAGTTATGAAAAAATTATTAAAAAGAGTTGCAGCAATAAACGATTTGTCAACATTCGGCAAATGTTCGCTTACGGTTGTAATTCCAACACTTTCGGCAATGGGGTATGAAGTTTGCCCGATTGTTACATCATATTTATCATATCATACAGGTTTTGAAAACCCTGCAAATTTTAATTTAGAATTTACTACAAAGGATATACTCTCGCGTCTTGATGATTTAGGCGTTGAGTTTGATGCAGTGTTTACAGGCTATATTCCGACAGTTTCGCAGATGGAAACAGTTAAGCAGTTTATGATTAAAAATAAAATAAAGGAAAAGTTTGTCTTGGTTGACCCTGTTCTTGGGGATGACGGTAAACTTTATACTTTTTTTGACGATTCATCTGTTAAAAAAATGAGAGAACTTTGCCTTTATGCAGATTTAGTAACCCCTAATTTTACCGAAGCGTGTTTTCTTGCAAAACTTCCATATAAAGAAACGGTTACAAGAGAAAATATAAGAGGGTTGGTAGACAGGCTTAACAGCCACGGTATGGCAAATAAAATTATAATAACATCCGTTCCATTAGAAGATAAAATGTGTATGGTAGTATCCGAATACGGAGAGGTAGAAATAATAGAATGTGAATACATAAAAGGGGACTATTGCGGCGCAGGGGATGTTTTTTCATCTGTTGTGTTAGGCGAAATGCTTAACGGTAAAAATGTTAAAGAAGCAGCAGTAAATGCCCATAATGTTCTTACCGAAATTATAAAGGAAACTTATAATTTGGGAGGAAGTTGGGAGCAAGGTCTTGTTTATGAAAAATTCTTTCAATTTAATAAAAAAATAAATTGACAAAACTTTACTCATATGTTAGAATGTTCTATGGTCAATATTCTTGGTTTAGGGATAAAGCGAATAAATTTCGCACACCTTTGACCCTTTACTAAGGTATGTGATAAATAATAAAAGGAGGTAAAAAACAATGCTTAAAGAAAGAAAACAGGAATTAATCACAACTTATCAGTTAAAAGACGGTGATACAGGTTCTCCAGAAGTTCAGGTTGCTATTTTAACTGAAAGAATCAATCATCTTACAGAGCATCTTAAAACTCACAAGAAAGACCACCACTCAAGAAGAGGTCTTTTAATGATGGTTGGTAAAAGAAAAAATCTTTTAGCATATCTTATGAAGAAAGATATCGAAAGATACAGAGCAATTATTGAAAAGTTAAACATCAGAAAGTAATTTTAAAGGGGCAAATATGCCCCTTTAATTATAATCATTCGGAGAAAAAGAGGTTATAGCAATTAGATATGTGTTTTAAAAGGGAATATATATCTAACTGCTAAAACCTTCGTGCAGTAGTACTCGAACACTATATGGTTTTAAATTATAAATTGTGCTTCATACTGCACTAACCTCCGATAAATATTTAATACAAAGGAGAGAAAATTATGTTTAAGGTATTTGAAACAACACTTGCAGGCCGTCCGTTTATCGTAGAAACAGGTAAAATGGCTGGTTTATCAAACGGGTCTTGCCTTGTAAGATATGGAGAAACTGCAGTATTAGTTAACGTAACAGCATCTGCAAAGCCAAGAGAAGGAATAGACTTTTTCCCTCTTAATGTTGACTTTGAAGAAAGACTTTACTCAGTTGGTAAAATTCCAGGCTCATTTATGAAAAGAGAAGGAAAGCCTACCGATAAAGCGATTTTAACATCAAGACTTATCGACAGACCGATGAGACCTTTATTCCCTAAAGATTTAAGAAACGATGTTTCTATCGTTGCAACTGTTATGTCAGTTGAGCAGGATAACTCACCTGAAATAGCAGCAATGAACGGTGCAGCACTTGCTGTTGCCATTTCTGATATTCCGTTTAACGGACCTATCGGTGCTGTTAATATGGGTATTTGCGACGGGGAATTTGTTATAAACCCTACAAGCGCACAGAGAGAAATCTCTACTCTTAATTTAACAGTTGCTGCTTCAAGAGAAAAAATCGTTATGATTGAAGCAGGTGCTAAAGAAGTATCTGAAGAAGATATGTTAAAGGCTATCGAAATTGCTCATGAAGAAATCAAAAAAATGTGCGATTTTATCGATATGATAGCAAAAGAAATCGGTAAAGAAAAATTCAGTTATGAATCTATCGATGTAAACCACGATTTATTCGATGATGTTGAACTTAAGTTTAGCGAAGATGTTAAAAAAGCATTGGTTATTATAGAAAAATCTGAAAGAGATAAAGCAATTCAGGCTATAACTGATGCAGCAGTTGAAGAGTTCAAAGAAAAATATGAAGAAATAATAGATGCAGAAATCGGCGAAGTTATGTACAAACTTCAGAAGAAGATTGTAAGAGCATGGCTTAAAGACGAAAGAAAAAGAGTTGACGGAAGAGGAATGGACGAAATAAGACCATTATCTGCAGAAGTTGACCTTCTTCCAAGACCACACGGTTCAGGTATGTTTACCCGTGGTCAGACTCAGGTTTTATCTATCGTTACATTAGGTCTTCTTTCTGATGTTCAGAAGTTAGACGGTATTGACGAAGAAGAATCAAAAAGATATATCCACCACTATAACTTCCCAAGTTATTCAGTTGGTGAAACAAAGCCTTCAAGAGGCCCAGGCAGACGTGAAGTTGGTCATGGTGCTTTAGCAGAAAGAGCATTAGAGCCAGTTATTCCGTCAGAAGATGTATTCCCTTATTCAATAAGAGTTGTATCCGAAGTTTTAAGTTCTAACGGTTCTACATCTCAGGGAAGTATCTGCGGAAGTACCCTTGCACTTATGGCTGCAGGTGTTCCTATCACTGCTCCTGTTGCAGGTATTTCATGTGGTCTTATTACTGATGACAATGGTTTTGCAACAATGGTTGACATTCAGGGCTTGGAAGATTTCTACGGAGATATGGACTTTAAAGTTGGTGGTACAAAGAAAGGTATCACAGCAATTCAGGTTGATATCAAGGTTGACGGTTTAACTATGGAAATCATCAAAGAAGCGCTTGAAAAAACCAAGAATGCAAGATATTATATCTTAGACGAAGTAATGCTAAAAGCAATTCCTGAAGTTAGACCTGAACTTTCAAAATACGCTCCTAAAATTATGACAATGCAGATTGATGTTGATAAAATCCGTGATGTTATCGGTTCAGGCGGTAAAGTTATTCAGAAGATTATCGCTGATACAGGCGTTAAAATCGATATTGAAGATGACGGAAGAGTATTTATTGCAGCAAATGATGCAGAAGCAGGTAACAAGGCTGTTAAAATAATTGAAGGTATTGTTAAAGAAATAGAAGTTGGCGAAGTTTATACAGGTAAAGTTACAAGAATTATGGACTTCGGTGCATTTGTAGAAGTTCTTCCTAATAAAGAAGGTCTTTGCCATATTTCAAAACTTGACTTTAAACGCGTTAATAAAGTAACAGATGTTGTTAATGTTGGCGATGAAATAGTTGTTAAGGTTGTTGAGATTGACAAAATGGGAAGAATAAATCTTTCAAGAAAAGATGCACTTCCTCGCCCAGAAAAAGAAGAAACAGTCAGCGAATAATTATATAAAAAATAAATGGTTGTAAATTGTACAACCATTTATTTTTTTTAGTTATTTAATTATTAGTTTCTGTTTAATATAAGTTTTGTAAGTTCAACAGGGTCAACGATTTTACCGTCTTTATAAACTCTCATATTACCTGAAGCAATTTCATCAATTAAGATAACTTCATCTTTATTAAAGCCAAATTCAAATTTAATATCCCAAAGGTCAAGACCGATAGTTTTTAAATCGTCAGCAACAATTTTTGTGATTTTTAAAGTCTGTTCTTTCATGCTTTCAAACATTTCATCACTCATAACCTTAAGAGCAACAAGACCTTCTTTTGTAACTAACGGGTCGCCTTTTTCGTCATTTTTAAATGTACATTCAACATATCCGCCGTCTAAAACTGTTCCGTCTTCAATGTATTCACCGTATCTTCTTATAAAACTTCCTGTTGCAACCAATCTGCAGATAACTTCCAAACCGTGTCCGAAAACAGTAGCAGGAAGAACTTCCATTGTAGCATCTTCTATATTTGCACCAACATAGTGAGTTTTTATACCTGCTTCTTTAAGAAGTTCAAAATAGTGAATAGATGTTTCAAGATTAGCTTTACCGATACCGTCTATTGTAAGACCAACTGAGTTTTCACCTGGGTCAAAAACTCCGTCTTTGCCTGTACAGTCGTCTTTGAATTTTAACATAACGTTTCCGTTATCTAAACTGTAAACATCTTTTGTTTTACCTGTGTAAATCTTTTTCATAAGTAGCGCTCCTTCTATAAAAAATAAAATTATCTTAAATAACAAAAATTATTTTATCACACTTTTTTTAATTTGCATATACTTTTTTAAAAAAAATTAAATATTTTATACTCTTCTGTATGCACTTCTTCTTCGTCTTTGTCTTTGTCTGTTTGCTCTTACATTTATTCCTAAAATTCCGCCAAAGCCTGATGCAATTATAATAAGCAGAAAACGGATGAATAAAGAAGATGTAAAAGAGAAACTAAGAGTAACTATAATGCTTAAAACAAAAAGCATAAGAAAATATATAAGACCGGTAGCAAGTCCGTTTAAAAGACCGTATTCATATACATTTTTAGATGTTAAAAAGCCTGATGCAAAAGCAGAAAAAACAGTAATGATTATAGAAATTGTTTTTATCGCTCCGTCAGGAATTACAGACATAGCAGTAAGTAAAGTAAAAAGTAAAAATAAAATTACGGTTAATATAATGCCTACCAAAGCACTTATAACTGACCTTCTTAAATCAATAATATTCATGGAAAAAACTCCTTTCGGTATAAATATATTTAAAAAAAGTTGCCTTTATGATTATTTTAATTTTAAACTTTGACCTTGACAAAAGTTTGTCTTTCTCATTCTTTCTTCAATTTCGTTATGTATCTTTCTCCAACTATGCCCCCAGTTTTCAAAAACAGTGTCTTCCTTTGGCGCTCTTCCAAGTAACCTTTGAACAGCACATTGAGGGTTTAGGTAAGCAAGAAAAACAAACACTTCATCTATAAATTCCTCTTTGGTTTTAAGTTTTATTTCGCCTTTTTCATACATTCCAAAAAGTCGTGTGTTTTTAAGTATGTATAAAGAATGGCATTTTATATTGTCTACTTTACATTTATTTAAAAACAGGGCAGTGTTTTTAACGTCTTCTATCGTATCGGTAAATAACCCTAAAATTACATGCGCACCAACTAAAAAGCCATATTCATGAATAAGACCTGCCGAATTTTCAAAATCATATACTGTATGCCCACGGTTAAGAATTTTAAGAGAATTGTCATTTGCAGTCTGAAGCCCCATTTCAAACATTATTTCAACACCGTATTCGTCCTTTATCTTTTTTGCACTCTCAAGATGAGCCTTTGTAATACAGTCAGGACGGGTAGAAACTGCAATTTCTACAATGTTTTCAAACTGGGATGCCTCTTTTAAGTTTCTATAAAACTCATCAGGCGGAAGATAAGTGTTTGAAAAATTTTGAAAATAAGCAATAAACTTTTTTGCATTGTATTTTTTCCCGATATATGCCATATTCTCTTTAAGTTGTGTCTTTATAGGCACACTTGCTTTTTTAGTTTCAAACCCTGCACCTATTTCGGAGCAGAAAATGCACCCGCCAAACCCCTTTGTACCGTCTCTGTTAGGGCAGGTAAGGGGAAGATTAACAGGAAGTTTATATACTTTTTCTTTGTATTTTTCTTTAAGATACTCTGAATATTTATAATACATAAAATTAACCTTAAAATACTGACTTTAAAAAGGCGATGTAATCTTCACATCGCCTTTTTATATATTAAAGATTTTCTTCGTCTGATTCGTCGATAACTTCTTCGTTATCTTCTGTAGCTTCTTCTGTAACTTCTTCTTCGTTATCTTCTGTAACAACTTCTTTAGTTTCATCAGAAATTTCGTAGAATACAACATCGTTTTCATCTGAAATTTCAGGTGTATTTTTTACTTTCTTTTCTTTACCTCTTAGAGCGATTATAATAGAAGCCGCAAGTACAGATAAAGTTGCAACTAACATTAAGTATAAATCTCTTAACTGAGTTTTAAATTCATCCATTGCAATAAGTTGACTGTATTCTTCTTTGTATTCAATGCTGTATAAAATAATATCAACAAGTGAAGGTAAAAATTCAAGAATTTTCCAAGAAAAAGGAACCATCATAAGAATTATTGCCATATTTTTAAACTTTTTAGGAAGAAGACTTGCTATTACAGGGCAGATTATAAAAAGTGAAACAATAGCAAGATATATGTATATAGGAATCATGCTAAGAGCTGAAATTTCGGCACCTGCCTGTTGCTGCTCGGTAAATAACTTTATGTTTTCTATAAGAGGTTTATAAATAGTGTCAATAGAAAAATATAAAGTACAAAGTGCTGCTGTAAAGCCTAATAAAATAACAAAAAGTTTAGATAAAGAGAAATTAAAAAAACTCTTTTTAGCCTTTAGACTATTTTCGTTTGGTTGCTGTAAAACTTCGTTTGTTTCGATACCGTTAAATTCGTTCATATATGTACCATCCTTTTAAATTTATATGTTATTATTTTATCATTTTTTCTTATCCTTTGCAATATTTTTTTTCGCTAATTTAAAAGTTTAAATATTTAATTGATTTTATTTAAAAAAATATATATAATAACTATATAGATATTTTTAACTAATGGAGGCATTTATGTATTACTTAGGAATAGATTTTGGGGGAACAAATATTGCCGCAGGAATAGTAGATGAAAAGGGCAACATTATAAATAAAGGGTCAACTCCTACTTTGAAAGAAAGAGAGCCATCAAAGATAATTGATGATATGGCAACACTATCACAAAAAATCGTAAAAGAAGCATCTCTTAGTATGGATGATATATACGGTGTGGGAGTGGGATGCCCTGGGATAGTTGATAATAAAGAGGGGATAATAAAGCATTTAAGCAATATAGGGATGACCAATGTGCCTATATCAGAAATGTTAGGAAAAAAACTTAACAAAAAGGTAAGTATAGGAAACGATGCCAACGCAGCAGCATTAGGCGAGTATATTTTATATGGTGAAGGGTGCGACAGTTTTGTTTTCGTAACATTGGGGACAGGCGTCGGAGGAGGTATAATAATAAACTCCAAGATTTACAGTGGCTTTAACGGAGCAGGAGCAGAACTCGGGCATATGAAAATTGAAGTTGACGGTGCACCTTGTACTTGCGGATGTTCAGGTTGCTGGGAGCAGTATGCATCTGTAAGTGCGCTTATACGCTTTACAAAAGAGGCTATGGATAAAAACCCTGATTCTTTAATGCATAAATGGGTTAAGGATAATAACTTTAAAGTAAGCGGAAGAACATCATTTGACTGTGCGAAAAAAGGGGACAAGGCTGCACAGGAAGTAGTGGATAAATATATAGGATATATAGGATGCGGTGTTACATCTATTATAAATGTATTACAGCCTCAAAAAATTGTTATAGGCGGAGGAATATCCAAAGAGGGAGATTATCTTCTAAAGCCTTTAAAAGAAATTGTTTATTTTTGCAAATATAATAATTATGTAGAAAAGACCAAAATAGAAATTGCTAAATTATATAATGATGCAGGAATTATTGGTGCAGCATTTCTTGCAATGAATTAAAGGGGAGATAAATATGAAAAAAATATTAGTTTTAATATTATGCCTTGGCGTGATTTTTATTTCAGGCTGTGGCGATAAAAATGAAGTTACGAAAAATAACCTTGAGCCTAATGAAAACAAAGTGGAAACAGTAACTAATGAATTTCCCGATAATTTTAGTTTAGGTAATGCGCAAATAACTTTTAACGAAATAAAGGAAATGAAAAATATTGAGTTTGACGGTGGGGATACCAAAATAAAACTTAATAATAATGACGGTAAATATTTTGTATTAAACTACTTAGTAAAAAATAATGAAGAATATGATATTGATATAGACCATTCGGTAGAGATTGAAATTCTTTGTGATGATAATAAAACATATTTTGGAGAATATTATAAAACTAAAACTGGAGACGAAAATGTCAATATAAAAACAGGCCAAACAGAAGAAGTTACTTTTGTATGCGATGTTAACTTAGACCTAAAACCTTTAAAAGTAACATTTAAATATAAGGGACAAACATATATTAAAGAAATAAAAAATTAAAATTAAAGAACCCCTGGGTAAGAAATTACACAGAGGTTCTTATTTTATATATAGAGTCTACAAAGTAGTTTATTTCAGATATAGTATTAAAATAGGAAACACTTACCCTGACAGAGCCCTGATTTTTAGTGCCCAGTGTTTCATGAGCAGGATAAGCACAGTGAAATCCAGGGCGTGTTGCAATGTTAAATTTACTGTTTAAAATTTCAGCCACCGTTGAACTGTCTTTACCATTTATATTAAAACATATAGTATTATTGATTTTATTTATATCAAAAGGGGAATATACTGTTATATTCTCCATATTATAAAGATTGCAAAGAAGATTATAGCAAAGATAATGCTCATATTTTAAAATGGCATCGGTTCCCTCATTTAAAATAAAGTTTACGCCTTCATATAACCCGCAAAACCCTGGAGTATTTAAAGTTCCACTTTCAAAACGGTCAGGAAGTTCTAAGGGGTTGGTTGTAAGTTGTGAGTTGCTTCCTGTTCCGCCCTCTATTATGGTTTCAAGTTCCATTCCAGGCTTTATATAAACTGCGCCTGTTCCCTGAGGACCGTAAAGACTTTTATGCCCTGGAAAAGCAATAAAAGAAAATAGGCTCCAGTCTGTGTCTAAAATACCTGCGGTCTGCGAAGCATCTATTAAAATGGGGATATTAAAAGGTGCAACTTTCTTTGCGATTGTTTCAACATCCTGAATAATACCATTGACATTTGAAGCGTGATTGATAATTATTAGTTTTGTGTTCTCTTTAATGTGCTCTACTATACTATCCGGAGAAATAAAACCGAATTTATCTCCCCTTACAAAAGTTATATCAAGGTTTTTTATAGAGTTAAGAGGGCGTATTACCGAATTATGCTCCATAGAAGTTGTTATACAATGGTCGTATGGTTTTAAATAACCTTTTATCACAAAATTAAGACCGTAAGTGGCATTAGGGGTTAAAATGAAATTTTCAGGGTGTGAAAGTTTAAAAAGACGGGCAAGAATTTCCCTTGTTTTTAAAATTTTATCAAGTGATTTTACACCTAGAAAGTGGGATGACCTACCGGGGTTAGCGCTATTTTTAAGTTCGGATATAACAGCTTTTAAGACTGCACACGGTTTTTTATTGGTAGTTGCCGCGTTATCAAGATAAATCATTGAATTTTAATATACTTATTATTATCTTCGGTATATATACTAACAATTTTTATATTCATCATTTTTGCAGTTTCAATAACGCTGTTCAATTTATCCTCTTTAAATCTTAAAGAATAAGAGCAACCTTTTTCGCTAAGTTGCATAGGTGTATGCATAAGAGTAATATAACCCGGAGAATTTTCAAGTTTCTTTTTTATTCTGTTAGCAAAAGTAATAGAAGAAAATACTGCTATATAATACTTCATTTTAATCCTCTTTTCAAAAATGTGATATTTTATCACATAGTTTATACTACATTATATGTTCTTCTAAAAAATAGTTTCAAAACTTACCTTATTTTTGCCCTCTAATCTTTTTAAGTTCAGTAAGAATTTATTGCTGGATAAGATATACTCATCAAACGATCCGTCTTTAAAATAACATTCTATTTCATCTAAATATTCTTCTAAAATGTCAAGCTCGTTTTTTATAATAAGATAGCCTAATATTTTTCTTTTTTCCCTCCATTTTGTTTTAAGATAAGAAAACTTAGTATATGCATCCTTATAATTTTCTTGAAGAATAAGATTATCAAGTTCCTTAACTAAAGTGCTTATTTCTTCAAATGATGAGGAAAAATACCAGGAAAACCAAATGAGAAAAATAATTATTATAACTAATAATATTGCTGCTAAAATTCCCATCTTCATTCCTTTTTCCCCCATTTTTGAATAAATTTTATCCCATTGTGGTTTGCAGTAAGAAGTAAAATATTATTATAATCATTATAACCTTTTTCTTTTAATTTTTTATAAAGCCATTTTTCGTCTCTTTTTATAACCTGCAGATTTTCTTTGTTTAAATGCCCCTTATTTATAACCGAAAAGGTAAGAGAATCATCGGATGGAGTAATTTTTAAATCGCTGTAAGTAACAGGCGTTTTTTCTTTTTTTATAATAAAACTTACCTGTCCGCAGGTTTCCAAAATTGCATAATCTATATCTGAAATGTCAGTTATTTCCCTTAATCTCATTTCCTCCATTAAATCATCTGTTGTAAACCTTGTTTTTCTTAAGTTTTCTTCAATGAGTCTTCCTTTTTCAACTATTATAACGGGTTTTCCCGTAATGGCTTTTCTTATAAAAAGGCTTTTTATAATAAGAGATGAGGTAAGTATTTCTATCACTGCAAGAATTAAAACAGGAATAATTCCGTGTAAAAGAGGAACATCGGTTTCAGATAGTGGCGCGGCAGCAAGTTCAGAAATCATAATGGCAACGGTAAGTTCAGATGGTTCTAACTGACCGATTTGTTTTTTCCCCATAAAGCGTAACGAAAAAATTACCGTGAAGTATAATATAAAAGTTCTTACAACAAGTATCATAAATTCACCTTATAAAAATGTTTTATAATATTATTATAAAAAGTAAAAAAATTTATTTATTTTTCTTAAAATATGTTGTATAATTAAAGAAACATAAAAATTATATTTTTATACATTTTAAAAGGAGGGGGAAAATGAAAAGATTTATTACATTTATTCTTTTAACATCAATTTTAATTTCCTTATTTCCTTTATCTGTTTTGTCAGATGAAATGACCGCTTATGAATTAATGTGTGCCAGTGAAGACGATTTTATTTTAAGAATGGCGCGTTTAGGTGTAGAAGATGAATATGTTAAATCATTTGTAGACACAATAGATAATGTTGTTAACAGTTTCCAGGAAAGTATATATGCTCAGGACCTTGACGAATATTTTATTACCGTGTTTTTACAGGCTTTGCAGAAAGAGACACATATTTCTGTGCTTGTCGCATTTGATTTAGAATATCAGGAAGAAATATTATATATGCTAAATTATAGAAAAGTTCCGGATTGTATGTATAATTTTAAAACGATTATCTTTCATGATAAACTTATATATGATGATTCTTCGGATGACGAAGACGATATTGAAGAGGATATGGATGATATTTTTATAGAAGAGGAGATTATACCTCCGGAAGAACCTGTTATAGAAATACCTCCACTTCCGTTTGACGATATATCAACTCATCCGTGGGCAGTAGAAAGCATAGTATATCTATATGAAAAAGGTGTTGTAAACGGTGTTTATGAAAAAACATACGAGCCTGATAAACCTATTACAAGAGAAGAATTTTTAAAAATGGTAGTTGAGGCGCTTTTAACAACAAACACTATGTATGATAATGAGTTCGGGCAAAAAGGGTTAGGGAAGTGGTATTATTCTTACCTTGCTGCTGCAGAGTTTTATGCACTTATTCAGGGCATTTATGACGAAGATGTTTTTGAAGATGGAGTGTATATAACAAGAGAAGATATGTGTGCAATAGCATATAGAGCTTCTCTTAGAGCAGATATAAATCTTCCTGACATAAAGTATTCTACTGACTTTATAGATAATTCTTCCTGCTCATATTATTCCGTTTGGGCAATAAAAGAACTTCAGGAAGCGGATATTATTCACGGAATGGGTAATAATAAGTTTGAGCCAAAATTAACTACAACAAGAGCAGAAGCGGCAAAAATTATCCATCAGCTTATGCTTCTTAAAAAATAGAAGTAAATACCTGCTGTGTCCGTCATCAATCTGTTATATTAACCGTTGATAATAATAAGGGAATTTTGTCTCCGACTTCGGTTTGTATGCCCCCTGTCTGCTTTTGCAGATGGCTGTAGGGGAAACAGTAATGTCGTCGGGCGAGTACCCACCTGCGAGAGCAGGTTATTATAAAGATTGTAACGGCACAAGTGGGTATATTTTTTAAAATTTTAAAAGGCTATGTGATTTTCACATAGCCTTTAATTAATACTCTTTATATTTTTTATAAGTTTGTTTTTGGGAACTAATGTATAGTGTCCGCACTTTGTGCAGGATATACCAATATCCATTCCTGTTCTTTTTACAATAAATTTATCGCATCCGCAAGGGTGTTTTTTTCTTAGTGTAATAATATCGTTTATCTTAATATCCATATTTTCACCCCAAAAAATAATCTGAAATTTCCTTAGTGGTTTTAAAAATTTTAACAGGCTTATATTCTTTTAATTCTTCTTCTCTTCCAAACCCGTAACTTACACCGAAAAAGTCAACCCCTGATATTTTTGCACCCTCACCGTCAAAACGCGTATCGCCTATTAATGCACATAAGTTTTTATCTAAAGAGTATTTACAAATAACATTGTTTACAACTTCTTCTTTCGAACTGTCAGGCTTACCCATAAAACTTCCTGAAACATCTTTAAAATATTTTAAAGCATCAGCCTTATCTAAAATCAGTTTAGCATAATGAGTAGGTTTTGAAGTGGTAATAAAAAGAGTATATTTTTTTTCTAATAGTTTAAATACATCCAAAAGACCATCATAAAGAGAAAATTCAAAAAGCCCTTTTTCACTGTAATATTCTCTGTATTTTGAAACATACATATCACTTGTTTTAAAGTCCACATTAAAAACTCTTTTAAAAGAATCGTGAAGAGGAGGGCCTATAAAGGAACTTAAAGTTTTATTATCAGGCATTTTAAGATTATATGAGTCTACAACATATTTTATAGAATTAAAAATTCCCTGTGAAGAATCTATAATTGTTCCGTCTAAATCAAAAAACAGATTTTCCTTTTTCATTCGTATTTCTCCTTTTAGTCTATAAGTATAATGTCATCGCCGATTTTTTTAATTCTGTCCCAATTTATAATATGGTCTTCCGTTTTTCCGAACAGATTAAAAACTTTAGAAGAAGAGGGGATTCGTATAGCGGTAACAATTCCTTTTTCAATGTCAATATCAATATTGCTTACAAACCCTAATCTTGTTCCGTCAATAGCATTTATAACCTCTTTTTTCTGCAAATCTAAGAAAGTATCCATCAAATCACCTCTTTATAATTATATAAAGAGATATTTTTATTTATGATACGATTCATTTGAAAGAATTTTAAATGCCCTGTATATTTGTTCGGTAAGCATAAGTTTTGCAATATTGTGAGGAAATGTCATATCCGACATGGAAAGTTTTAAATTGCTTATTTTTTTAATCTCATCGCTTATACCGTGAGAACTTCCTATGATAAAAGTAATCTCTGAATATTTATGAGTTATATCCGATAAACAAACTGCCAAATCTTCCGATTTTAACTTTTTACCCTCAATGCACATAGATACTATATAAGATTTTGAGTCAATTTTTTTAAAAATTTCATTTGCCTCTTTTTTTAATACCATATCAATTTCAGCCTGGGAGGGTTTTTCGCATACGAATACATCATTTATCTCAATTATTTCCAACTTTAAGTATTTAGATAACCTTTTTTCATATTCTTCTATAACTTTTTTTAGGTCTTTATTTTTAACTTTTCCAACTGATATTATTTTTATTTTAAGCATATTGTTCCTCTCTTCTCGTTGCACTGGCAACATATCGCATCCGTCAGGATATATCGCATACAGAGTACATATCGCAAATTCCGTTAGGAATTTATATCGCTTTTTTCTCTTTGACAAAATCATTATAACACACAATTTTAAAAAATGCAAAAATTGTTCTAAAGTTGGACAACACATCGTATATTTTAAACAGGTGATTTTAAGTGAACAAAGGAACAAAAAGTCTTCTGTGCATTTTACCCGATAATATAAAAGAAGGCATAATAAATATCGGCGATGTAATAATTGAAGAAATAAGAATAAAATCAGACTCAAGAGTGTTTGTATATTCAAAAAATAAAGAATATTGTCTTTATTATAAAGGAGAAGTTATACGGGCAACTTCTTCTGATATAAATTTTATATTAAAAAAAGCCACAGACTCTTCTTTCTATGCATTCGATGAAAAAATAAAGCAGGGGTATATAACAGTTTTCGGAGGGCACAGAATAGGAATTTCAGGAGAAGCAGTATACGGTAAAGACGGCATTATAAATATAAAAAATATAAGTTTTTTAAATATACGATGTGCCAATGAAATAATGGGAGCAGGGGAAGAAGTTTTTTTAAAATTATTTAATGAAAGAGTGGAAAACACGCTTATAGTTTCTCCCCCGAAATGCGGCAAAACAACCCTTTTAAGAGATTTAACAAGGCTTATTTCCAAAACAAAAGGAATAAAAGTTGTGCTTATTGATGAAAGGGATGAAATAGCCGCATCGTTTATGGGCAGTAATGCTAATGATGTGGGGGAAAGAACTTTTGTATTGTCAGGATATTTAAAAAAAGACGGGTTTTCCCATGCCATAAGAGGTCTTAGCCCCGATGTAGTAGTGTGCGATGAAATAGGTGGTCCAAAAGATTTTTTAAATATTTTGGATGCGTCAAAAAGGGGAGTTAATGTAATTGCAACCATTCACGGAAACAGTATGGAAGATATAGGTGAATTTAAAGGTGTTTTTAAAAATATAGTATTCCTTGATAAAAATTTTAAATTACGATTATTTAAAATAAGAGGGGGCGATTTTTATGAACTTTAAAATTTTAGGAAGCCTTATTATTCTCTTTTGCGGGTTAGGTGCAACTTTAGAGGTAAAAAAGAGATTTGATAAAAGGGTAGAAGTTCTTGAAATTTTCTATTTGGACTTTTTATATTCTGTAAATAAAATAAGTTTTTTAAAAATGCCTGTTAAAGAAATAATAAGCCATCTTGTATCTGAAAGTAACGGATACATAAAAAAATTTTATTTAAAACTTGACTCTTTTTATTCAGACGAGCTTTTAGATGATGAACTTAAAATAGATGACCCCTATCTTTTAAAAAAGGATAAAGAAATTATCCTGTCTTTTTTTAAAAGCATCGGCAGTACACATAACTTAAACGAAATAAATAATCTTAACTGCCAGAAAGAAAATCTTTTGTTACTTATAAAAGAAGCAAAGGAAAACAAAGAGAAAAATCAGAAATCAAAGTGTACTCTTACAATGTGCTTTTTTATTATCGCAGTAATTATTTTTGTATAACGGAGGGTAAAATGGAGGTAGATTTAATATTTAAAATAGCAGCAATAGGAATAATAGTTGCTGTGCTTAACCAACTTCTTGTGCGTTCGGGAAGAGAAGACCAGGCAATGCTTACAACTCTTGCAGGGCTTGTGGTGGTCTTATATATGTTGGTTGATATTATTGCAAATTTATTTGATACTATAAAGAATGTTTTTGGACTATGAACATACTTATAAAAGTTATAATGGTTGGTGTTATATCTGTTTTTCTAAGCAGTATTATTAAAAAACAGCACCCTGAATACGCTCTGGCAATAAATGTGGGAGCATCGGTTATAATACTGATTTTCCTGTCCGATTTTTTTACTCTGGTGTTTGATAATATAAACAGTATTATGGAAAAGTCAGGGATAAATCCTGATTATATTGTAACCATCTTAAAAATTATCGGTATTGCATATTTAAGCGAATATACATCAGCACTTTTTTACGATGCAAACGAATCGGCTATGGGTAAAAAGGTGGAACTTGCAGGAAAGATTATAATTTTTATAATAACCCTGCCTGTAATAAATTCTCTATCAGAACTTATTGTTTCCATATTTTAAAAAGCCTTCGGAGGAAATATGCTAAAGAAAATATTTCTTATTGTTTTGTTTATTCTTCTCATCTTTAGTTCTTTTTCGTATTCAATGGAAGATGTAAACAGTATAATAGATGACGAACTTAAAAATATAGATATAAGCGGGTTTTCTGTTTCGGACTTTAAAAATGAAATTTTAGAAAAAAATGAAATCCCAAGTGCGAAAAACATAGTAAAAATTATTGCGGATATTATTTTAGAAGAAGCGGCAAGAGTTGGTAAAACTTTAGTAATTTTAGTTATTCCCATTCTTTTAATGGGTATGATTCCCAACCTTAATTTAAAGGATGACGGAGTTTGTGATATGGCAAATATCGCTTCATATCTTGCAATCTCGGGAGTAATAATGCATACCTTTTTAGATGCAGTAACTTTGGGTAAAGAAACGATAGACAGTATAACTATTATGAGTGAGGTTATTGTTCCTGTTATGTATTCTATGATGATTACACTGGGAAGATTTATATCCTATACCAATATGCATCCTACCGTTATCTTCTTATCCCAGTTTATATTACTTATAATTACAAAGGCATTATTTCCACTTATAATGCTTAATTTCTCCCTTAATGTAACCGATAATATCACAAATAAGGATAATTTTAAGAGGATATCATCTTTAATTGCAAAAACTATAAAATGGTCTTTAATTTTTCTTATAACGCTTTTTACTGCCATACTTTCTGCCAATAATATACTTTCCCATTCTTTTGATACCGTAGCACTTAAGGGAACTAAGTTTGCAGTTGCCAACTTTATTCCTGTTGTAGGCGGTGCAATATCGGAGGGGGCAGAATCGGTAGGCACATCCATAATTCTTATAAAAAATGCAACAGGCTTATCAGGAATTGCAGGTATAGTTATAGTTGCCTTTATTCCTTTGGTAAAGATTTTTCTTATAAGTTTAATGTTTTATATTCTCTCAGCAGTAAGTCAGACGGTAGGTGCCCAGAGGATTGCCAAAGTTCTTGATAATTCTGCTATAACAATAAATATGATAGGCGCAGTGGTTATAAGCGTTGCATTTTTATTTATAATATCTCTTGCCATTCTTCTTGGAGGATAAAATGTTTAAAATACTGGTTGGAATGAGCCTTATTACGGTAGTTGTCGAGATGTTTTTATCCGGCAGTAAATTTAAAAAATATGTAAAGTCGGTAGTAGGCATTTTTGCGTTTTTAATAATTATTGAAGGGGTATTTTCACTTGAGTATAAAGGAATTGATGATGATTTAATTAAAAAAGCCGAAAGTATTGCACAGGATGTAATAACAAAATCAGAAGAAAACATAATGGACACGTTTAAAAATAATATCAAAAATACTCTATTAAATGAGAATATAGAGGTAATAAGGCTTGATATAAGATATGACAAAAATTTAGTCATAAAGAAAATAAATATTAAATTAAAGGATAGAAAAGATTTAAAAAAGGCAGAAGAAATACTTTTAAATAATTTTGGAATTGATTTTAATTTAATTGATATAACATACCAAGAGGAAGATAATAATGGAGATTTTTAACATAAAAGAAATGTTTAATAAATATACTAAGAATAAAAAGATAGTAGTGCTTGTTATAATTTTTATAATAGGTCTTATTTTAATAAGTTTACCTGATAATAAAAGTAATAATAAAGCCGACACAATAAATCTTGAAAGTTCTTTAAGAGAATCGGAGGAAAAAAGGCTGGAAAAGATCATAACATCTGTCGACGGTGTCAGTAAGTGCAGGGTAATGATCTCTTTTTTAGATAACGGAGTAAAAGAATATTACCGTAACGAGCAAGAAGACAGAGACGATTCCAATTTAAAGACTCAGCGCCAGATTGTTGTGAAAAAAACTAACGGGAATGAAGAGCCGATACTAAAAAGAGAAATTAGTCCGGTTATTAAGGGGGTGTCAATAGTTGCCGACTGTAAAGTGAAGGGAATGGAAGATATTATATATTCTATAACATCTAAAGCGTTAGGTGTTGATATTCATAAAATTCAGGTTGTAATAAATGATAGGAGTTAGATTAAAATGATGGTTATAAAAAAGAAGCAGATAGTTACAGTAGCAATGGCACTTTTGGTAGTAGTTGCAGGTTACATAAATTTTTCTTCAAATAATATAAAAGAAGAATTGCCTGTTAACAGCGAAGTTAAAACACCTGAGGATATAAACTATGGTGAAGCACATTTTGTAAGTGCTACCGAAGAGTCTAAAGAAGAGTTCTTTAATATGACAAAAACAAATAAAGATAAAACAAGAAGCGAAGCAGTGGCGATGATTAAAGAAATTTCCGATAATGAGAACGCAGATTCAGAGGCTAAAAGAATGGCTCAGGAAGAAATGGTTAAAATAGCAAAGAATATAGAAAAAGAGGGAAACATTGAAAATATACTTATGAATAAAGGTTTCCCTAAAGTAAGTGTGTATTTAAGTGATAACAGAGTAACTGTTTCTGTGTTAAAAGACGGTCTTCAAAGTGAAGATATTGCAAAAATAAAAGATACTGTGATGAATGAAACAGGATGTAGTGCAGACAATATAACTATAAATGAAATAAAGTAGAAATAGGGAATGTTAAAAAGGTCTGGAACTTTTAAATATATATTCCAAACATTTTTACCTATTCACAAAGAAAAGGCGATGTTTAATATATTAAACATCGCCTTTAATTTTTATAAATTATTATATATGTTTTTAATAATATTGTTCATTTCTTCTTCGTGCTTTTCCATATCGGCAACTAATTTAAACTGAGTTCTTGCTCTGTCAAGATTTTGACCTTCTCTTGAAGTTTTAAAGTAAACATCTCCTTCAAGATAATCTGTTAAAAATCTTATTCCGCATTCTAAGGTAAGAATCTGGGCAGATATTGCAAGGTGATTAACCTCATCTAAAGTTATGGAATCTTTAAGTTCTGTTAAAAAGCCCTGAGAGAATTTCTCAAAAAGATTGATATCAAGATTAACCTTTGATAAATCTTTTTCATCTTCATCGCCTGTACTTGCGCCGAACCTTATAGCATCGCCGAAATCACATAATAAAGATGACGGCATAACAGTATCAAGGTCTATAACACACATTGCTTCGCCTGTTTTGGAATCGATTAAAACATTGTTTAATTTAGTGTCATTATGTGTAACTCTTAAAGGAATCTTTCTCTCATTTAATAAGTCAATAATAATTGAACATTTATCTTCTCTTTTTAATATAAAATCGATTTCGTCCTTAACAATATCTTTTCTTCCGTCTTTATTATTGTTAAATGCAATCATAAGATTGTTAAGTCTGTCTTTTGTATCGTGGAAGTTTGCTATGGTTTCATAAAGTTTGTCAGCATCAAAGTCTGAAAGCATATTCTGGAATTTACCAAAAGCTTTTCCCGCATTGTAAAAATGGATAGGGTCTTCGATGGACTGATAAGTCATAGCATCGTCAAGGAAAATGTACATTCTGTAATAATTACCTTCATACTCTGCAACATACTTTCCGTCAACGGTAGGAATAAAATTTAAAACTTCCCTTTCGGTATTACCACCTAAATAGGTAACCTTTTCTTTAAGATGGTTACAGATATTTATTATATTATCCATAACGTGATAAGGGTTTTTGAAAATCTTGTGATTTATTCTTTGAAGTATGTATTTGTTCTTAGGGCAGGTAATACGATATGTATCATTCACATGACCTGTGCCAAAATTCTCAACATTTATGATTTCTTCTTCCATGCAAAAACTTTTAATAATTTCTTTGCATTTTAGCATATAATCAATCCTCTTTAATTTATATTACTACTTAATATTAATATTTTGGAATTCCTATTAATTATAACACCAAAAAAATATTTTTATTTAGAAAAAAAGCCAAAAAACTTGCACAAAAAGACAAGGCGTGTTATAATAAAAACGAGGTGAACAATATGCCGGATAAGAAAGTTATAGATTTTAAAAATTTAATATCAGTTAAAATGGAAAATAAAGATAGTGTAATAAATGAGTATAATTCATATATAAAGATAATATACTCTGAGGAAAATGATATCCAGATTAAATTCGGGCAGAAAAACGAATGGCTCTCAAAGGACGAAATTTTTATAACAGGGTATAAAAAAGAGTTTAGCATAGACTCTCCGTTTCTTTCTTCCTATAAAATACTTTTTGTTAAGTTAAACGGAAAATATACAGATAGAATTTTGCAAAAAAGATTTGTTATAAAGGGAAAGCAAAAAATAATATTAAAAGAAATAATTGATGAGTTTTCGCGCTGCAGTCTATCTTTAAACAGTGAGATTTCGCCTCTTATGATAAAGTCGATGTTTGAACTGTTTTTCCTTGGCATTTTAAGAGATAATCTTAGGATAGAAAGGGTAAGAAAAAGCAGTAAGAGTAATGATGTTATAATTAATACGGTTATAGATTACTTAAAAGAAAATATAGATAAGGAGTTAAGGTTTTTAGAAATTGTTAAAATAGTTGGGCTTTCTTCCACTGGTCTTAAAAATCTTTTTAAAGAATATACAGGTATGGGGGTAATGAAGTATTTTAATTATTTAAAAATTGAAAAAGCAAAAACTATGCTTTGTGATGGCGAATTTAATGTAACTCAGATTTCAAATGCTTTAGGGTATGACAGTATTCATTATTTTTCAAGGCAGTTTAAAAACTTTACAGGAGTGTCTCCCACACAGTATATAAGAGAAATGACATCTCAACCTTGACTAAACAAATATCATATTATATAATGAGTAAAAGGAGTTGGTTATATGAGTAATCTTGTAATCACCATAGGCCGTCAATTCGGTAGCGGCGGCAGAGAAATAGGAATTAAACTTGCTGATAAATTAGGCATAAAATGTTATGATAAAGAAATTATAAAAAGAGCATCAACAGACAGTGGAATTTGCGAAAAGTTTTTTGAAAATGCCGATGAAAAACCGATTAACAGTTTTCTTTACTCTACGGTTGCATATGGGTTTCCGACATATTCTGTTCCAGTAAATATTGACAATGCTCTGTCTAACGATAAAATGTTTTCCCATCAGGCAGAGGCTATTAAAAAAATAAGCGAAGAAAATGCTTCTGTGTTTATAGGAAGATGTGCTGATGATATTTTAAAAGAAAACGAAAAACTTGTTACGATATTTATATACGGAAATAAAGAAGACAGAGCAAAAAGAATATCCCAAAAATATAATATCAGCGAAAAAGAAGCACTGGAAATGATTAAAAAAATAGATAAGTCAAGAAGCAGTTATTACGAGTTTTTCGCAAACAAAAGATGGGGGGATGTAAATAACTATATGTTATGTATAAACTCTTCTGTCGGAATAGATAAAACGGTTAATTCAATATATAATTACATAATGGAGTTAAACTATGGAATATAATATAAGAAAAACAAATCTTAAAGATATAACTTTAAACTCAAATGAATGGGAAAAGGCAGAAACTATAAAAATAGATAGTGCTAACTGGTCAGATTTTACATACTGTCCTGAAACTTTTGTAAAAGTTCTTGCAGGGGATGAAGGCTTTTTTGTAAAATTTAAGACAGATGAAGAAAATCTTATTATGGAATGTGATGAAGTAAACGGGCCTGTTTATAAAGACAGTTGCGTGGAGTTTTTCTTTAATCCTGACCCTGTAAACAGCGACGGTTATTTTAATTTTGAAATAAACGCAAAAGGAACAATACTTGTAGGCTATGGAACAGGAAGGTCTCCTTTAAGAAGCCGTCTTCCCGAAATAGATAAGTCTATTTTTAAAATAGAAAGTAAAATAGAGGAAAAAGGGTTTTTATTAAAACTTTATATCCCTTATTCATTCGTTTTAGAAAGAGCAGAAAATGCAGAAAAAATAGGCGATTATATAATGGGCAATTTCCAGAAATGTAAGGAATCAGGAGTTAACCCGCACTTTGTTTCAGCATTTCCAATAATAAGTGAAAAACCTGATTTTCATCACCCTGAATGTTTCGGCAAAATGGCCATTGAGAAATAGTGTTTGACATTTTTTTAGTTGTATGATACAATAACCTAAAATAAATGAGGAAGCGAGGATAATAAAAATGGATTCAGACGAGTGCGATACTAACACTAATACTGAATTGTTGTTTTATTATTTGTTACTATAAATGGCATAGCATACCTATATAGATTTATATATAGGCGTGCTTTTTTGCGTGTAAAAATAATTTAACTTAACTAATAGGAGAAAAAATAAAAATGAGCGATTCGACGTATATAGTAATTATAGGCTTTTTAATTTTAATGTCTGCGTTTTTTTCTGCAACTGAAACTGCCTTTACTTCTGTTAATAAAACAAGGCTTAAATCAATGGCAGAAAAAGGGGATAAAAGAGCAGGGCTTACACTTAAACTTTCAGAAAAGTATGACAGTTTGATATCCACCATTCTTATAGGCAACAATATTGTCAATATCGGTGTTTCATCTGTTGCTACTGTATATTTTATAGCACTTAACCCTTTTTACGGAGCATTGATAGCAACCGTGGTCATCACATTGCTTGTTCTTATTTTCGGGGAAATCTCGCCTAAAAGTCTGGCAAAAGATTCTCCTGAAAAGTTTGCAATGTTTGCAGCACCGTTTATTAACTTTTTAATAATAATTTTAACACCTGTAAATTATATTTTTTCGCAGTGGAAAAAACTTATTTCAAAAATATTTAAGGTGGAAGAAAATGCTGGAATGTCTTCCGAAGAACTTATTATGCTTGTAGAGGAAGTTCAGCAGGAGGGTTCACTTGATGATGATGACAGTGAACTTATCCGTAATGCTATTGAATTTAAAGACCTTTGCGCAGAAGATATTTTAACCCACAGGGTAGACTTGGAAGCAGTATCTTTAGAAGACGATAAGGTTGAAATTGCAAGAAAGTTTAAAGAAACTCAGTTTTCAAGGCTTTTGGTATATAATGAAAATATTGACGATATAGTAGGTATAATTCACTTAAAAGATTTTTACTCAGAAAACGGTATAACCAAAAAAGATGTTAAAAATCTTATGACAAAACCTTTATTTATTCAAAAGGGCGAAAAAATTAACGACCTGTTAAAAATTCTTCAAACCAATAAATCTCATATAGCAGTTGTAATCGACGAGTATGGCGGAACACTTGGTATTGTTACTATGGAGGATATTTTAGAAGAACTTGTCGGAGAAATATGGGACGAACATGACGAAGTAGTTGAAAACTTCCACGAAATTGATGTTGATACATACAAGGTGGAAGGGCTCGTTAACTTTGAAGATTTCTGTGATTTCTTTGACATTGAAGCCGAATCAGAAAGTATATCTGTCGGTGGATGGGTTATGGAATGTCTTGGGAAAATTCCTGAAGAAGGCGATAATTTTGAGTTTAAAACACTTAAGGTTTCCGTTCTGGAAACAGATTCTCACCGTGTAGCACTTATAAAAGTGGTAAGAATAAAAGAAGAAGAAACTGAAGAATAATTATATATGGGGTGGTAAGTTATCCACCCCTTAACTTTTATGCTATATCAAGTTTATGCAAAAAAAGGGCAAAAATGACTAAATACATTTTTTATAAATTATGATACAATATTATAAATATTGTAAAAAAGGAGTGGCTGTTATGCTTTATATTAAAGACACAAAATTTAATCTTATTAAAGACCCTTTGAACGCACCTTTTGGTTTTAAAGGTGGATATGTAAAACAAATCTGGACAGTTGTTGCCAAGGTGGAAAACGACGACTGCTTTGGAGTAGGTCTTGGAGTTCAGAGCGTGTTATGGTCTGATGCGAGAGTATTTGAAGCCAATCCGCCTGATGTTGGAAATCAGTATATGTATGATATAACTCAGTATGCACTAAGCCTTTTAAAAGGTAATACATATAAAGACCCTATGGATGCCTTAGATTCTATATTTGATGATGTTTATGAATATGGAAAAAAGGTTACAAAAAGACCTGACTTAAGAAAAACATTTGCACTTAATGCACTTGTTCCTGTTGACAATGCACTTTGGCAGATGTACGGTAAAGTTAATAAAACTGAAGACTTTTTATCATTAGTCTCTGACGAATATAAAACTCCTCTTTTAAACAAAGCAGAAAAACTTTGCAATATCCCTCTTGTTACATATAATATGTCAATAGACGATGTTTTAAAATTAGTTAATGACGGATTTTTCTTCTTAAAGGTTAAAATAGGATGTAACCCTGACGGAAGCGGCTCTTATGAAAAAATGGTTGAATGGGATAAAAAGAGACTTTATGAAATCCATAATGCTGTTAAAGATATAAGAACTGAACATACAGAATCAGGCTATATTCCGTATTACTTTGATGCTAACGGAAGATATGACAGTAAAGAAAGATTAAAAGAATTTATAGACTATGCTGAAGAAATCGGTGCTTTAGAAAGAATAGCAATTATAGAAGAGCCATTCCCTGAAGAATATAAAGTTGATGTATCTGACTTGAATGTAAGAATTGCAGCAGACGAATCTGCTCACTCTTTAGAAGATGCAATAGAAAGAATTGAATTAGGCTATAAGGCTATTGCACTAAAACCTATCGCAAAAACAATGTCTGAATCTATAAGAATTTTAAAAGAAGCGCATAAGAGAAATATCCCTTGCTTCTGTGCAGATTTAACAGTTAACCCTGTAATGATAGAATTTAACAAAAATGTTGCTGCAAGAATAGAAAAATTCCCTGGCATAAAAGTTGGAATAATTGAAGCCAACGGTATGCAGAATTACGTGCATTGGGATAAAATGCTTACATATCATCCAATGTATGGCAAAGCAAATTATATTGAGCCTGAGAACGGTATAATCAACTTAGATGAAGATTTTTACAAAATAAGTGGTGGAATGTTCAGAGACTCAGAATATTACAGTGAATTTGTGAGGTAATTAAAGTGAACAAAATATTTGGTTTTGGTATAATCGGTTGTGGCGTTATTTCAAAATGGCATGCAGATTCCATTGAAAAAATAGAGGATGCAAAAATAGTCGGCGCATTTGATTTAAATTTTGAATCTGCCAAAAGATTTGCAAATGAAAGAAATTGTAAAGCGTTTGAAACTTTAGAAGAAATGCTAAGCTTAGATGAAATTGATATAGTGTGTATATGCACACCGAGCGGTCTTCATTCAAAACTTGCCATTCAGGCGGCAAATGCAGGTAAACACTTTATAGTTGAAAAACCTATGGCGATAACTAAAAAGCAGGTTATCGATATGATAGACGCAGTTGAAAAGAATAAAGTCAAAGGTGCAGTTATATCCCAGTTAAGATTTACAAAATCTATCCAGAGAGCAAGAGAAGCCATAAGAAACGGAGAACTTGGAAGAATTGTTGTTGGTGATGTTTATATGAAATATTACCGTTCTCCCGAATACTATGCTTCTGCCGGCTGGAGAGGGACATGGGAAATGGACGGTGGCGGAGCACTTATGAATCAGGGTATTCACGGTGTTGACGTGCTTCAGTATCTTGTTGGCCCTGTTGTATCCGTTTCAGGCGTATGCAAAACTTTAACAAGAGATATCGAGGTTGAAGATACTGCCAATGTTATTGTTGAATATGCAAGTGGTGCAATAGGTACAATTCAGTGTACAACATCTGTTGAGCCTGGCTATCCGAGAGTTATTGAAATCAGTGGTACAAGAGGTACTATCGTTATTAAAGAAGATGTTATTATCCGTTGGGATGTTGATGGTAAAGAACTTAGTGAAGACCAGATTCCACAGGGTAATACCAACAGTTACAGAAACCCTGCAGGGTTTGATAATGAAAACCACAGGCGTCAGATTAAAGACTTAATCGATGCGATTAAGGAAAACCGTGAGCCTATGGTTAATGTTTATGAAGGTAAGAAGCCTGTTGATATTATACTTGCGGCATATGAATCAAGTAAAACTGGTAAGAAAATACTGTTATACTAAAAAATAGAGATGTAAAATTCATAAATTTTACATCTCTTTTTTTATCTACTTTATAAATGGTTTTAATTCTTCTGATAAGTATTCATAGGAAGTGTTGCAAAAATGGCAGTTGGCAACAATTTTTTCTTCTTCGTTAATCAGTTTTTCAAGTTCTTCTTTTCCTAAAGAAATAATACCTCTTAAAAATCTTTCTTTTGAGCAATCGCATCTTAATACAGGATATATTTCTTCTAAAATTTCATAATCTTCATCAGGAAAAATAAGTTTTAAGGTTTTTTCAATATAATCTTCTTCGCAAAGGAGTTTGGAAATAGAAAAATTACTGTTTAAAATTTCTTCCAGTCTTAAAATAGTTTCTTCACTTGCATCAGGAAGAAGTTGAATCATAAGCCCCCCTGAAGATAAAACGCATCTGTTATCCTTATCAACTAAAACTCCAAGAGCAATAGCAGTAGGAATTTGCTCACTCTTTGCAAAATAATAGGTTAAGTCCTGAGCAATTTCTCCGCTTACAAGTTCAATAGTGCCTGTATATGGCTCTTTCCCTCCTATATCTTTTACAACAGTTAAAGACCCGTTTAAACCAACAGCACCCCCGACATCGATTTTACCATCTTTTCTTATCGGCAGGTCAACATCTGGGTTAGATACATATCCTTTGACTTCGCATTTTGAATTTGCGTAAGTAAGAATGTTTCCAATAGGTCCTTCGCTTCTTATCTGTAGAGATACTGTATTATTTTCTCCTTTTAAATCTGAAGCCATAAGGGCATTTGCTGTAAGCAGTCTTCCTAAAGTTGCAGTAGCAGTTTTAGAAAGGGAGTGAAGTGTTTTTGCACACTCTGTCATATGAGTTGTTTTTGCTAAAAACACTCTTATTTCTTTATCTTTAGAGAGAATTTTTAAAATTTTATCTTTCACTTTTATTATTTCCTTTCTTTAACACAAAAAATATCTTTTCGCTTTTTTCATTGTATTTTTTAAAAGACAGGTTATCATAAATTCCAAGAATTTCAAAGCCTGAGTCCTTTGCAATTTTTATAAGTTCTTCTACCGAGTATTCTCTTTGTTCCTGTTCTTCGTAAAAACGCTTGTAAGTATCATCATATTTATAAAACATATCAAGAAAGAAAGTACATATTTTTTCCTTTTTTAAATATTCACTCTGCCATACAAGATATGTATTATCTGTATCATAAATAAAAGTATTTTTGTCTAAAATATTTTTATATTTATACCCTGTATTTATATCAAATATAAAAATTCCGTTAGGGTTTAAATAATTTTTACAAAGTTTAAAAACCTTTTTTAAATCTCTTTTGTCGGTAATGTAGTTAACACAGTCAAGAGCAGAGTATATAACATCAACTGTACCAAAAAGTTCAAACTCTCTCATATCCTGATTTAAGTAAAGTATTTTTTCGTGATTGTTTTTTTCCTTTGCAATATTTAGCATATCAAAGGATATATCTATTCCAATCATATCGTATCCGTCTTTTGCAAAAAGATATGTAATATCTCCCGTGCCGCATCCTAAATCAAGTATTAAAGATGGGGATATATTAAACTTTTCAAAAATCTTTTTATAATATTTTAAAAAATCATTCTGGGTAGTATCTTTCATAATATTATGATACCCCAAGGCAAAGTTTGTGTACATATTTTAACCTCATATATTTTCTATCTGCCAGTCAACAGGCGATATATTGTTCTTTATAAGAAACTCGTTTGTTTTTGAAAAATGTCTGCAACCGAAAAAACCGTTATATGCAGATAACGGGCTTGGATGAGCCGCCTCTAAAACAAGATGATTTTTATTTGTGATAAATGCTTTTTTCTGCCTTGCATTATTTCCCCACAGGATAAATACAAGTGGAGTTTCTCTTTCGTTTAAAAGTTTTATTATATTATCAGTAAATATACTCCAGCCGATTTTTGAGTGTGAATTTGCATTGTCTTTAACTACTGTAAGAGATGCGTTTAGCAGTAAAACGCCCTGTTTTGCCCACTTGGTAAGATATCCGTTATTCGGTATGTAAAAACCGTCAATATCACTTTTTAATTCTTTATATATGTTAACCAAAGAGGGTGGAATTTTAATGTTCGGCTTAACAGAAAAAGACAAACCGTGAGCCTGACCTTCACCGTGATATGGGTCCTGCCCTAAAATAACAGCCTTGCAGTCTTTATATGATGTGTATTTAAGGGCGTTAAATATATCATACATATCAGGATATATAGTTTTTAGGCTGTATTCTTTTTTTAAAAATTCACGGATTTTTAAGTAATAATCTTTTTTAAATTCATCATAAAGTAATTCGTCCCAGTCGTTGCCTATATTTACCATTTTAACACCCCTTTTTTTATCTTTAAAACTTATTATACTATTTTTTATATAAAATGTAAATAATTTTAAAGTATAAACCATTGACAAATTATATAAAAAGAGTATAATACTAATGTAAAGGCGATGACAAAGAGAAGTAATATAATAGTTCGCTTCCAGTGAGCCTGTGGCAGTGGAAAACAGGCAGTTGAGATTATATGAATAACACTTTCGAGCCGCAATCTGAACGTTTTTTTAAAATCAGTAGGTGCGCCGTGTAAACTGTGCGTAAACAGTTAAGAGAGACCGTTTTGTTTAAAACGGTAATATAGGTGGTACCGCGGGTGCATATTACTCGTCCTATAATTTAGGGCAGGTAAATGCGCTTTTTTAGTTTATAAAAAAAGGAGATATAATTATGAAGCATTCAGATATTAAAGAAATTATTTCAAACAAAGATTACTTAGGCAAGGAAGTTACTGTTTGTGGTTGGGTAAGAACTGCAAGAGACTCTAAAAATATGGCTTTTATCGAACTTAATGACGGTACAACTTTAAAGCATCTGCAACTTGTTATCGATAAAGCGGCTATAACCGTTGATGAAAGAGCGTTCCACCTTGGAGCATCCCTTTGTGTTAAAGGCGAAGTTGTTGAAGCAAGGCAGTCATTATTTGAAATAAATGTTAAAGAGATTACAGTTTTAGGGGACTGTCCGTCAGACTATCCTCTTCAGAAAAAAAGACATACACTTGAATTTTTAAGAACAATGCCTCATATAAGAGTTCGTGCCAATACTTTTAATGCTGTGTTCAGAATTCGTTCTGTTATGGCTAATATTATCCATGAGTATTTCCAAAATAGAAACTATATTTATGTTCACACCCCTATTTTAACAGGAAGCGACTGTGAAGGGGCAGGGGAAGTATTCCAGGTTACAACTCATCCTTTTAACCATACTTATAAAACAGCAGAAGAATATTACAGCGAAGATTTCTTCGGTAAAAAAGCAGGTCTTAGCGTTTCAGGTCAGTTAGAGGGCGAAGTTGCCGCAATGGCATATGGCAAAATTTATACTTTTGGTCCGTCTTTCAGAGCAGAAAACAGTAACACTCCTCGTCATGTTGCAGAGTTCTGGCATGTTGAGCCTGAAGTAGCATTTGCCGAACTTAGTGATATAATTGAAATAGCAGAAGATATGATTAAGTATATCGTATCGGAAATTATGAAAAAATGCCCTGAAGAAATAGATTTCTTTGAAGCGCATTTTGAAAAAGGTTTAAAAGAAAAATTAAATAATCTTATAAACAATAATTTTGAAGTTTTAGATTATACTAAAGCAATAGAAATATTAGAAAAAGCAGATAAAGAATTCCAATATCCTGTATACTGGGGATGCGATTTGCAGACAGAGCATGAAAGATATATCACAGAAGAAGTATATAATAAACCTGTGTTTATCACCAACTATCCTAAAGAAATCAAATCTTTCTATATGAAACAGAATGCAGACGGAAAAACTGTTGCCGCAACTGACCTTTTAGTTCCTGGTGTTGGCGAAATTATAGGCTGCAGTGAAAGAGAAGCAGACTATGACAAGTTAGTTGAAGCAATGAAGGTAAGAAATATGAATATGGATGATTATTGTGATTACCTTGATTTAAGAAAATACGGTTCTGTTCCTCACAGTGGTTTTGGCTTAGGCTTTGAAAGAATGATTATGTATGTTACAGGAATAAGCAATATAAGAGATGTTATTCTATATCCTCGTACAACAGGCAATATCAGATAAAGGAGAAACTTTATGTCCAGTATGATTTTCCCGAAAGGGTACAAATCTAAACTCTCGGTTAAAGAAACCCAGAGAGCAATAAAACTTATAAAAGACACATTTCAGGTAAAACTTTCCAAAGTTCTTAATTTAGACAGGGTTACTGCGCCTATTATTGTAAGAAGCGACAGTGGTATTAATGACGACCTTAACGGAGTTGAAAGAAAAGTTTCTTTTGATTTAAAAGAAATGGAAGGTCAGATTGAGGTTGTTCAGTCTCTTGCCAAATGGAAAAGAAGAGCGCTGTATCGTTTCGGATACGTTGTAGGAGAAGGTATATATACCGATATGAATGCCTTAAGAAGAGATGACGATATGGATAATATCCATTCCGTTTTCGTTGACCAGTGGGACTGGGAAAAGGTTATAAAAAAAGAGGAAAGAACCCTTGAGTATTTAAAAGACACAGTAAATAAAATTATCGAAGTTTTAATATATACACTAAATATTGTAAAAGAAGAATACCCTAATATAGATACCGAAATTTCGCCCCAAGTAAGTTTTGTTACTACTCAGGAGCTTTATGATATGTATCCTGATCTTTCAGCAAAAGAAAGAGAAAATGCGTATGTTAAAGAGCATAGAACTGCCTTTATTATGCAGATAGGCGAAAAACTTTCAAACGGCCAGATGCATGACGGAAGAGCACCGGATTATGACGACTGGACATTAAACGGAGATATAATGATTTATAATGATGTTTTAGACAGTGCACTTGAAATTTCCTCTATGGGAATAAGAGTTGATGCTGACAGATTAAAATATCAGTTAAAGGAAAGAAACTGTGAAGAAAGAAGCGCTTTTGACTACCATAAAAATATTTTAAATAATACTTATCCTCTTACTATCGGTGGGGGAATAGGTCAGTCAAGACTTTGTATGTTGCTTCTTGGAAAAGCACATATAGGAGAAGTTCATTCTTCCGTATGGCCTTTGGATATGATAGAAGAATGTAAAGAAAATAATATATATCTTTTATAAACAACTATGTAAAAAAGGGAAAATCTTAAAAATATGATTTTCCTTTTTTTTATCAAAATTTCAAACTATCTTTTCCTATATTTGAAATTGACAATATGGTTAAAATTTATTATAATAATATAATAGGACAAGGATGTTTAAAAACAACAGTCATTATGCTTAATAAATTATAAATTTATCTTAAATACAGGAGGTAAATTATGAGCACACCTCATATACGAGCAAACACTGGGGAAATAGCAAAAACGGTTATAATGCCGGGGGACCCTTTAAGAGCAAAATTTATAGCAGAAAATTATCTTAAAGATTATAAGATTATAAACGACATCCGTAATATGTTAGGGTATACAGGCCTTTATAAAGGCGTAGAGATTACCGTTTTAGGAAGTGGTATGGGAGTAGGCTCAATGGGTATTTATTCCTACGAACTTTTTAATTTTTATAATGTAGAAAATATTATAAGAGCAGGAAGTTCAGGAAGTATTTCAAAAAAACTTCCTTTAAATAAAATTCTTCTTGCTATGGGAGCATCAACAAACTCGGGATATGCAAAGCAATATAAACTCCCTGGCGACTATTCAGCAATATGCGACTTTTCAATTCTTTATAGTGCATATAACACTGCGAAAGAATTAAATCTTGATGTTTTAGTGGGAAACATTTTAACTTCGGATACTTTTTATACTGACGATAAAGAGAACGACCTTGTGTGGAATAAGATGGATGTTTTAGCAGTTGAAATGGAAGCGGCAGCACTTTATATGAATGCAGCAAGAGCAGGGAAGAAGGCACTTTGTATGACAACTGTTTCAGATAATATATTAACAGGCGAAGGGTTAAGTGTAGAAGACAGGCAGACAGGTTTTAAAAATATGATAAGCCTTGCACTTGAAACCGGAATAAAACTATAGAGGTGAAAAAATGAAAAAATTATTACTTATCTTTTTTATACTTATAACTTTGTCATTTAGTGGATGTGCCGATAAAATAACACTTGATAATATTGATTCATTTGAAACAGACTTTAGATACTCTAAAGTATCAGGCGGAAAAATTAAAAAATGCGATGAAGATATGGTTATAAAAGATGCAAAAGATTTTGCGAATAAATTTATGGCAACTTTATATAACAAAGATTATACCGATGATAAAAGTTCTGAATATGTTAAAGTAATATATTCTAAAAACTATCTTGACAAACACGAAGAAGAACTTGATAAATATATTAAATTCACAGACGATCTTTATAAAAAATATGAACTTACAACAGAACTTGTAAATACTGATATTAAACAGGTTATAAAAAAGAATGACGATGCGTATGTTGTATGCGTAGCCAGAGTAAAACTTACAAATTGTAAAAACCCTGAGGTAGCCAAAATCTTAGGTTTTACTGAAGGCGTAAACAGCAGCGCGCTTATAAAATATGGGCTTAAAGTTCAGTATAATAAGAGAGAATTCCGTGTATATGACTATGAGATTATAGAAGAAGACGGTTATCTTTTAGCGTTTGACAAATATGAAGAAAGATTAAATAATATCGCACTTACTGACGAAGAAAAAGCAGAGCGTTTTGCATATATTATATCAGAAGTACAAAATAATATAGTATATACCGAATTTGAAGGAAATGAGCATTATCCGTATCTTACCGAAAGGTACATAGTAGAACTTAACAGATTTAGAGATGATGCAAAAAATAATAAAGATGCATACTCAGGGTATGAACTTTCCACATCTTTAGAAGATTGTAAGATAACAAATACGATAAAAACTTCCACAGGATATACAGTGCAGGTGGAAATAACCGTAAAAGTGTTAAATTGTATATCTGACGAAGTGGCAACCCAGCTTGGCTTTACAAACGGTATAGGAAGCACAAGAAAAATGAGATATTCATACCATTTAGTTATGGAAGGCGGAGAATTCAAACTTGACAGGTCTGAGTTCTTAGGTTAAAAATGGAGAAAACTATAAGAAGAAAAAGAATTGCTGTAATTATCGGAATGGTATTATTTGCTTTTATATCTGCACTAATACTTTATATTTACAGAACAAGAATTATAACAGTTATATTAGAACCTCAAACTGTGAGAGACCGGGTAAGCGAACTTGGTTTTTTTGCAAGGCTTATTTTTGTTTCTTTAATTGTTCTGCAGGTTATTATAGCGATTATTCCTGGCGAACCGTTTGAACTTGCCGCAGGGTATGCTTTCGGCGCCATAGAGGGAACTCTTCTTTCAGTTTTCGCAATCACTTTAGGCAGTATAATAGTATTTTTAACTGTAAGAAAATACGGGATGAAAATAGTAAAACTGTTTTTTACAGAGGAGAAAATAAATTCTCTTTCTTTTCTTAAAACCAATAAAAAAAGAACAATAATTTATTTTATAATTTTTATGATTCCCGGCACACCGAAAGACCTTTTATGTTATTATGCAGGTCTTACCGATATGAAACTTTCAATGTGGATAATAATGAGCCTTATTGCTCGTCTTCCGTCAGTTATAACCTCTGCAATGGGGGGAGACCTTTTAGGAGATAAAAACTATATAAAAGCGGTTGTAGTTTTTGGTATAACTTTAATACTTTGTGTATTGGGAATATTTTTATATTATAAAATTACAGACAAAAACAAGGAGGGGAAAAATGGTAATTGATATTCATGCCCATGGTTGTCTGCCTGGCGGAAACCATAAAGTAAGCGAATCTTTGCTTCTAAAGGCAATAGAAAAATATGATATAACTAAAGTTTATATTTCAAATCTTTTAGCAATATTTCCTACAATAGAACAGGTTGATGAGGCTAATAGTCTTGTTTATGATTTTAAAAAGGCTCATCCTGATAAAATAGGCGGCTTTGTATACATAAGCCCTGAACACGAAAATTCAGTTGAAGTGCTTAAAAAAGGGATAGAAGAACAAGGCTTTGAAGGAGTAAAAATCTGGATATCCGAGTACTGTGATTCTCATAAAATGGATAAAATTGCTGAGAAAACTATTGAGTACGGTGTTCCTATGCTTATTCACAGTTTCCATAAAAGCAGAAACCAGACAGGCAAGGAATCAGTAGGGAAAAATGTAAGAGAACTTGCAAAAAGATTTCCTGAACTTAAAATTATTATGGCGCATCTTGGGGGTAATCCGTATAACGGAATTCCTATGATAAGAGACTGTAAAAATGTATGGGTTGATCTTTCCTGCACAATGTTTCATTCTGATTATGTTGACTATACAGTTGAAAATATCGGCAGCGAAAGAATACTCTTTGGTACTGATATGGTAGGCCCTTATCTTAACAATGTAGGAAAAGTTCTTCACGCTAATATAAGCGATCACGAAAAAGACTTAATTTTCTATAAGAATGCTCTAAAAATTCTTGATACAAGTTTTAGACTGTAAGGGGGAGTGGATGTATGATAGATTATAATTGCTTTATTGGAAACTGGCCTTTTCATAAAACCAGAAACAATAAGTTTTCAGACATTTTAAGAATGCACAAAAATACAGGCGTAGAATACGGATACATATCTAAAATAGAATCTATATTTTATAATGACCCTTACGAATCAGAACTTGAACTTTATAATGAAATAAAGGGAAGCGGATATAAGCAGGTGCTTACAATTAATCCTACCCTTGATATTTGTATAAATACAGTTAAAAGAGCAATAGAGGAACTTAAAATATGCGGTGTAAGAATTATGCCCGGTTATCACGGTTATAGTATAAATGATGACTGTGTTAAAGACCTTGTAAAACTACTTAGAAAAAATAATCTTCCTCTTTTTATAAATGTTCATTTAGAGGATGAAAGAGTTTCTTACCTTATTCATCCAAATCCTGTTCCTATGGACGAATTAAAAGAGTTTATTAAAAATAACCCTGATTTAGAAATTCTCCTTTGCACAATAGGTTTTAATGAACTTGTAAGAATAAAAGAAGAAGTTATGAATGCAAAAAAACTCACATTTGATACCAGTGGGTTTAAAGACAGAATTTTTGCAATGACATATTTAAGAGAAGAAGGAATGGATAAAAAAGCAAGGTTCGGGTCTATGGCTCCGATATTTGCCTATGAATCTTCCTATTTAATCTATACAGAAGAAGATTAAAATTAATATAACAGTTAGGAGAAAGAATATGAAAAGAATTTTATTACTATTATTAGCAGCATCATTTGTTTTATCAGGTATGGTTTATGCCGAACCTTCCGATAACGGAATAACCATTATCATTAACAAAGAAAAATTAGTTAGCGATGTTCCTGCACAGTCTATTCCGGTGTATGATGCAAACGGTGCTTATGTGGGAGACAGAACAATGCTTCCTATCCGTGCTATAAGCGAAAAATTAAACTTTGATGTAAACTGGAATGAAGCAACAAAAGGTATTGATATTTACAGAAAAAATCAACTTGTTAATATGTGGCTTGATACATCCTGTGCATTTTTATTAGACGGTATAGCACTTTCAAAATGCTATCATATGGATGTTCCTCCTACAATAGTAAATGACAGAACTTTAGTGCCTGTAAGAGCAGTTGCAGAACTTTTAGGCGCAGAAGTTGAATGGATAGGAGAAACAAAAACAGTTGAAATTACATATGAATTAGGGGATATAGAGCAAAATACAGGTATTGCTAAAGAATGTTATCTGTATGGCGAGTGTCTTTTAGAGTTATATGATTCATATAAACAGTTTGCAGAAGGCACATTAAAAGGTGTGTCAGGCAAAATCGTTTTAACTAACGGAAAAAGTATGGAATTTAAAGTATATCCTGAACTTGCACCTGTAACTGCAAATAACTTTATTAACCTTGCAAAATCAGGATTTTACAGTAATACATTATTCCACAGAGTAATAAAAGATTTTGTTGCTCAGGGTGGAGGACTTAATGTATCAGGAGAAGAAAAAGTAAGCGACGCAATTCCTGGCGAATTTGTAATGAACGGAGCGTTTAATATTATTCCTCATAAAAGAGGAACTATCTCTCTTGCAAGACCTTATGACTATAATTTAGGAGCAAACCAGTTCTTTATCTGCCATCAGGACGCTCCATTGCTTGACGGTAACTATGCAGCATTCGGTGAGATAACAAAAGGATTAGAAGTTTTAGATGAAATCTGTAATACTAAAACAGATGAAATGGACAAGCCAACTAAAGATATAGTTGTTAAGGAAATTATTATAAATGAATAAATATATTTATGATATTAAAGATTTAACTTTAACAGATTATACACACTATTTTAATAATATGAGCACTTTAAGACGGGACAAAGTTTCCCGTCTTAAATTTGATGAAAATAAAAAACAGACAGTAGCAGGGGAGATGCTTGTAAAAAGGCATTATGGAGAAGATTCTGTCATTGATATTTCCAACCTAAAAAAGCCTTATCTTACAAATAAAAAAGGCGAGTTTTCTATATCTCATTCCAAAAATTATGTGTTGGTGGCAGTAAATGATACATATGTCGGTGCTGATATTGAAGTAATACGGGATGTAAATTTAAATATAATAAAAAAAGTGTGTAATAAAAAAGAAGAAGAATATGTCTTAAATGGGATAGACAGTAAGGAAAAAAATATCCGTCTTCTTGAAATATGGACTTTTAAGGAAGCGTATTTTAAATATCTTGGTACAGGTATAAAAAACTTAAAAAGTGCAGACTATTTTGATGAAAATATTAAAAGAGAAAAATATATATGTGATGAATATGTATATCATATTGTGTATTAAAAATATGTTTTAATCTTTAGAAATTTTAATCGCAAGTTATTTTGTTGACATTTTAGATAACATAATATAGAATAAAAGAAAAGGTATAAAGAGGTGGAAATTATGAGAAATACAAAAAATATTTTGTGGGGCTTTATATTTCTTATCTTAGGTTTGCTTTCAGGAGCAAATGCAGTAGGGCTGATAAATTTTAATTTGTTTTTTGCAGGTTGGTGGACTCTTGTTATTATTCTTCCTTGCCTTGTGGGTCTTTTCACAGACAGGAACAAAGTCGGTAATGCTATTTTCCTTGCAATAGGTGTTTTTCTTCTTCTAAAAGAGCAGGGAATTGTCGGCTATGATATTGTTATAAAACTTATTATACCGTCAGCATTTATAGCATACGGAGTATTTTTATTAAATAAATCAGGAAAATAAAAGGCTGTTTTTTTAAAACAGCCTTTTTTTTAAGCATTATATATTACTTCTCCGCCAATCATTGTCATTTTAATATTGATGTCCTTGTCAAATATTAAAATGTCAGCATCTTTTGAAATGGCAATAGAGCCTTTTTTACTTTCCGAAAGAAGTTTTGCAGGGTTTTTGGTTAACATTGTAACAGCCTTGCATAAAGGCACTTCGGCAAGATTAACCATTGTTCTTATAAGCCTGTCAGCAGTACAAGCACTTCCTGCAAAAGCAGAACGGTCAGTAAGTTTACAAACCCCGTCTTCGTGAAGAGCAATTCTTCCTCTTTCTATGCTTCCTATAATAATCTCGCCCTCAGGCATATCAGATGCCCTCATAGAATCGGTAACAAGAATAATATTTTCAACACCCTTTACATTATATACAAGTTGCAATAATTCTTTAGGAAGATGGCAACCGTCAGCAATAAGTTCAACTTTCATTCTAGGGATAAGATATCCTGCCTCTATTATTCCAGGATATCTGTAACCGTCAATTCTTCTTACAGTAGGCATAGCAGAATAAAAATGTGTAAGCAGTTCAAAACCGTTTTCATACGCTTTTATAACATCGCTAAAATAAGCGTCTGAATGACCGATAGAGCCTATAATTCCATTCTCGCTTAAAAATGCACCAAAAGCATCAGACCCTTTAAGTTCAGGAGCAGCAGTCCATCTTTTTATTGCTCCGTTTGCTCTTTTAAATATAGCGCTGTAATTTTCATAAACAGGAAGTTTAATTAAATCAGGGTTCATTGCGCCAACCTGATTTAAACTAAGATAAGGCCCCTCTAAATGAAGACCAAACATTTTTGCACCTTTGTATTTCTTGTTTTTTACTGAGTGATACACATCAAACACACGGTACAATTCTTCGTCAGGCGCAGAATCGGTAGTAGGAAGCATCAAGGTTGTGCCATGCTTTGCATGTGATGAAAGCGCAGTTATAAATGCTTCTTCTGTTCCGTCCATAAAATCTCCGCCGCCACCACCATGAACGTGTATATCAATAAAGCCGGGAGAAATATAATTTCCCTTAGCATCAATTTTTTTCCCGCAAAAAACAGTTTCATCAAAATTTGTGCCAATATCTGTGATAATACCGTCTTCAATCAGTATATATCCATTTTCAATAATTCTGTCAGGAGTAATTATCTTTCCGTTATAAATTGAAGTTTTCATTTTTTTAAAACCCTCTTTTTTAATTTCTCGTTGCGTTAATCAAAAAATATATCGCAAATTCCATTAAGTAATTTATATCGTTGATTGCAACTTATCAAAAGTTACAATCATTATATAATAAAACATAAAAAAATACAAGAGCAGAAAAACTCTTGTATTTTTATATTAAAGTTCTTTTATCATTGAATCCATATTGTAGAAACCTGCAGGTTTTCCAGCAAGATACTTGGCTGCTTTAATTGCACCCTCTGCAAAAATCTCTTTGCTTGTTGCAAGATGTGATAGTGTAACAACTTCGTTATTACCTGCAAACAAAACATCGTGCTCTCCAACGATAGTGCCACCTCTTACAGCGTGAATACCGATTTCTTTTTTTGTTCTCTTCATTCTGACGCTGTGTCTGTCATAAACATATTCGTAAGAATTATCAAGTTCGTCATTTATTGCATCAGCAATAGCAAGAGCAGTTCCGCTTGGAGCATCAATTTTCTGGTTATGATGTTTTTCAATAATTTCTATATCAAATTTATCAGATAATAATCTTGCTGCTTTTTTTGCAAGGTCAATAATAAGGTTAACGCCAATAGACATATTTGCAGAGTAAAATACTGCAACTTTTGAAGATGCCTCTTTTACAAATGCAACCTGCTCTTTTGAAAGCCCTGTGGTAGCCACAATAATAGGTGTGCCTGTTTCTTTAGCGTAGTTTATATTTTTTTCTATTGCAGAAGGATGAGAAAAATCAATTATAACATCTGCCTTATCATTAAAATCAAAAGGGGAGTTTACAACAGGAAAGTCAGAATATGACTCGGTGTTTAAATCAACTCCGCATATTATTTTTGAATTTTCATCAGCTTCAACAAGAGAGGATATAACCCTGCCCATTTTCCCATTGCAACCGCTAAGCATTATATTTATCATTTGTATCAGTCCTTTGAATTTAGTTATTGCAGTTTAACTCCTGTTGCTTTTAAGTCTTTTATAAGTCTTTCCTTGTTGTTAGGAGCCATTTCGTAAAGAGGCATTCTTAAAATTCCTCCGTTTAGTCCCATTAAGTTAATAGCAGTTTTTACAGGAATTGGGTTAACTTCACAAAACAGTGAGTTGATTAAATCTAAAAGTTTAAGTTGAAGTTTTCTGCTTTCTTCACATTTACCGTCAAGATATAACTGACAAATATCGTGAGTTTCTTTAGGAAGCACATTGGCAAGAACAGAGATAACTCCTTTTCCGCCAACAGACATAACAGGAACAATAATATCATCATTTCCTGAATAGATATCAAATCTGTCTGCGAATTTTGCAGCAAGTTCCATAACATAAGACATATTTCCACTTGCTTCTTTAATACCCACAATATTATCAATATCTTTTAATTCTTCTAAAACATCAAGAGCAATGTTCATACCTGTACGGGATGGAACATTATATAAAATAACAGGAATCTGAACAGAATCAGCAATCATTTTAAAATGATTTACAAGCCCCTGTTTGTTAGCCTTGTTATAGTAAGGAGTAACAACTAAAAGAGCGTCAGCGCCAAGTCTTTCGGCCTCTTTGCTGAGTTTAACTCCGTGAACAGTATCGTTACTTCCTGTTCCTGCAATAACAGGAATTCTTTTATTAACTCTTTTTACAACAAATTCAATAGCAGATAAATGCTCATTATCAGGCATTGTTGCTGCTTCGCCGGTAGTACCGCATACTATAATGGCATCGGTGCTGTTTTCCAAATGAAAGTCAACTAACTTTCCAAAACTTTCAAAATCTATTCCGTTTTCATTAAACGGGGTAATAATTGCAACACCTGAACCTGTAAATACAGTTTTTTTCATTTCAATTCCCCCTTAGGATTTTAAAATTATAAATTAGTCCATATAACCAAGTTTTGCAAGAAGTTCAGCCATAAGAACTGCACCACCTGCAGCACCTCTTAATGTGTTATGGGATATACAAACAAATTTGTAGTCATATTGAGAGTCTTCTCTGAGTCTACCCATAGAAACAGCCATTCCGCCTTCTAAGTTTCTTTCAAGTTTAGTTTGAGGACGGTTGTCTTCTTCAAAGTAGTTAAGGAAGTTTTTAGGTGCTAAAGGAAGTTCTAATTCCTGAGCAGTTCCTTTGTAGTTCTTCCATATTTCTTTTATTTCATCAATAGATGGCTTGTTTTCAAAAGATACAAACACAGCAGCAAGATGCCCGTCGCTGACAGGAACTCTTATACACTGAGTTGTAATAGCAGGGCTTGTTGCAGGGACGATTTTGTCTCCCTCAATTTTACCCCAGATTTTAAGTGGTTCAATTTCGCTCTTTTCTTCTTCTCCACCAATGTACGGAATAACATTATCCACCATTTCAGGCCAAGTTTCAAATGTTTTTCCTGCGCCTGAAATTGCCTGATATGTACATGCAAGAACGTTTTTAATTCCGAACTTCATAAGTGGGTGAAGAGCAGGAACGTAACTCTGAAGTGAACAGTTTGATTTAACTGCAATAAAACCTCTCTTTGTTCCTAAACGTTTTTTCTGGGCTTCAATAATCTTTGCATGGTCTGCATTGATTTCAGGAACAATCATAGGAACGTCAGGAGTATGTCTGTGTGCAGAGTTATTGGAAATAACAGGGCATTCTGCTTTTGCATATTTTTCTTCCAATGCCTTGATTTCGTCTTTCTTCATATCAACAGCACAGAACACAAAGTCTACTTGCGATGCAATTTTTTCAATATCTAAAGTAGCATCTAAAACAACAATTTTCTTTATATCTTCAGGTATCGGTGTTTTCATAACCCAACGGTTGCCAACTGCTTCTTCATAAGTTTTTCCTGCAGAACGGGAAGAAGCGGCAAGAACTTTAAGATTAAACCAAGGATGGTTCTCAAGCAAAGTTATAAATCTCTGACCAACCATTCCGGTTGCACCAACTATACCTACATTAAAAGTTTTCATATTTTATTTCCTCCATTACAATATATGCATATGCTATCAATTTATATAATACCACCATATTATTCAAATGTCAATTTATAAAAAATGCCGAATTTAAATAAAAAACTTGAAAATTTATTGTTACCTATGTTACAATACCAACATATGTATAATTTTTAGTAAAATAAGTTATGTAAATATAATGGAGGAAAAAATATGTCCGGACATTCAAAGTGGTCAAATATTAAACACAAAAAAGAAAAAACAGATGCTCAGAAAGCAAAAATCTATACAAAATTAGGCAGAGAAATTGCAGTTGCTGTTAAAGCAGGTGGGCCTGACCCGTCAGTTAACGGTAAACTTAAAGATATAATTGCAAAAGCCAGAGCAAACAATATGCCTAACGATAATGTTAAAAGATGTATTGAAAAAGCAGCAGGCAGTCAGGATACTGATAACTATGAAGATATCGTATATGAAGGTTACGGGCCTAAAGGTGTCGCAGTTATAGTAGAAGCGCTTACTGATAACAGAAACCGTACTGCAGCAGATGTAAGACATTATTTCGATAAATTCGGCGGAAACCTTGGCACAAACGGTTGTGTATCCTTTATGTTTGATAAATTAGGGGTTTTAATTGTTGAAAAGAATGATTCGGTATCCGAAGAAGAACTTATGGATGCTGCTATGGAAGCAGGAGCATCAGATTTTAACGAAGAAGACGAAGTTTTTGAAATTATTACTCAGCCTGAAGATTTTTCATCAGTGCGTGAAGAACTTGAAAATAAAGGCTTTGAATTTTTAAAAGCAGAGGTTACATTAGTTCCTCAGACATACGTTTCTTTAACTGATGAGAAAGACCTTCTTATGATGGAAAAACTTATCGAACATCTTGAAGACAACGATGATGTTCAGAATATTTATCATAACTGGGAAGAATAATTACAAATATTAAATTTTTGTTAAAAAAATAATAAAATATTGATTTTTATAAAGAATAACATTATACTGTTTTTTATGAATAAAAAGAATGGTGATAAGGTTTTGAAAGGGTGGAAGTTATGAAAAAAATTGCTGTTTTAACCAGTGGGGGAGATGCACCTGGTATGAATGCTGCTATCCGTGCAGTTGTTCGTTGTGCACTTCATAATGGTATGGAAGTTGTTGGTATATTAGAGGGCTATAAAGGCCTTATGAAAAATAAAATGATAGATATGGGCTACCGTTCAGTTTCTGACTGCTTAAATAAAGGCGGAACTATTTTAAAAACTGCAAGAAGTTCAGAATTCAATTCTAAAGAGGGCGTTAAAAAAGCAGTTGAAAATGCAAGAGCAAACGGAATTGAAGGTATAGTTGTAATCGGTGGAGACGGTTCTTTCAGAGGTGCTAAAGACCTTAGTGATGCAGGTATGCCAACTGTTGGTATTCCTGGTACAATAGATAATGATATCTCCTGCACAGATTATACAATAGGTTTTGATACTGCTTGTAATACTGCTTGTGAGTGTATAGATAAACTTAAAGATACATGTTCATCTCATAACAGATGTTCCGTTGTTGAAGTAATGGGAAGAAGAGCAGGTTATATAGCATTAGAACTTGCTATTGCAAACGGTGCAGAAGCAGTTCTTGTTCCTGAAAAAGATTATGATGTAAAAGAAGATATTGTTTCTTATATCAACGAATCACTTAAAAAAGGTAAATCTCACTTCGTTGTTATCGTTGCAGAAGGTGTGGGAAATACTGAAAAAATTGCTCTTCAGGTAGAAACACTTACAGAAATTGAAACCCGTGTTGCAATACTTGGTCATCTTCAGAGAGGTGGTTCTCCAACTGTGTATGACAGAGTAATGGCAAGCCGTATGGGTGTTAGAGCAGTTGAACTTCTTCTTAACAATCAGGGTAACAGAGTAGTTGCATATAAAGACAGTAAGTTGGTAGATTATGATATCAGCGAAGCGTTATCTATGAAAAAACAAATGGATAATGAATTATTTAAAGTTTTTGCAGATATCACATATTAATATTATATGGTGTTAAAAATGCTTAGAAATATTCCCAATTATATCACGATATTCAGAGTAATGCTGGTTTTTGTGTTTATATATCTTTTTTCGTCTGATATAGACCATAAAAATCTTTACTGTGTAATAACTTTTTTAATAGCCGGAGCAAGTGATGTTCTGGATGGTTTTCTTGCAAGAAAGTTTAAAATAGAAAGCGATTTCGGTAAACTTATGGACCCTTTTGCAGATAAACTTATGCAGATAACCGTTGCAATCTGTATGTCGGTAAAGGAAGCATCTCTTGTGTGGGTGCCCATATTCTTAATACTTAAAGAATTGGTTATGATTTTTGGAGCAGCAAAACTTTTAAGAAAAAGTAATATAGTGGTAAAAGCCAATATATTCGGTAAACTTGCAAGTGTTGTGTATTTCTTGGTATTTCTTACAATTATGATATTTAACAATATAGGCTTTGTTATGAAAAATATTTTGTGTCTTACATTTGTGATAATGTCCATTCTTGCATTTGTAAGTTACATAATCTCATATAAAGAAGTTTATATGAAGTCTCATAAACAATAATAGTTATATATTTAACAAGAGTTTCTGCTTTAAAGGCAGAAACTTTTTTAATTGACTTTTATTGGAAATATGTATATAATGATGTAGATATAGATTTTGTTTGGAAAGGTTAAAATAAATGGTTTATAATAATATTTTAGAAGCATTGGGAAACACCCCGATAGTAAAACTTTCAAATATGACAGAGGAAGACAGTGCTGAAATTTTAGTTAAATTTGAGGGGCTTAATGTTGGTGGCTCTATCAAAACAAGAACTGCCTTTAATATGATTAAAAAAGCCGAAGAACAGGGGCTTTTAAATAAAGATTCAATTATAGTTGAGCCTACAAGTGGAAATCAGGGAATAGGTCTTGCATTAGTGGGTGCTGTAAAAGGATATAAAACTATAATTATTATGCCCGATTCAGTAAGTGAAGAAAGAAGAAAACTTGTGAAACATTATGGAGCAGAAGTTATCCTTGTTCACGATGCAGGAAATATCGGTCTTTGTATTGAAGAATGTTTGAATCTTGCTCTTAAAATGAAAGACGAAAACCCTGATGTTTTTGTTCCTCAGCAGTTTGAAAACCCTGCAAACCCTGATATACAAAGGGAACAAACAGGTATGGAAATAATAAATCAGGTTAATAAACCAATTCACGGTTTCTGTTCAGGAATCGGCACAGGTGGAACTATCACAGGGATTGGCGAAACTTTAAAAAAATATAATCCTGATATTACAATCTGGGCAGTAGAGCCTGAAGATGCAGCGATTTTATCAGGTGGCTCAATAGGCACTCATATCCAGATGGGAATAGGGGATGGCATTATTCCAAAAATTCTTAATCAGGATATTTATGATGATATCTGCATCGTAAAAGATGACGAAGCAATTAACACTGCAAAAGATTTAGCAAGTAAAGAAGGCATAATGTGTGGAATTTCCAGTGGAACAAATGTTGCCGCCGCTATAAAACTTGCAAAAAAACTTGGAAAAGGAAAAACTGTTGTAACAGTACTTCCTGATACTGCAGAAAGATATTTTTCCACACCTTTATTTGAATAGTAATTTTCTGCCTGAAAGTAATTTTTTGGGCAGAATTTTTTTGTTTTAGTATTTTTGCACACAAAAAAGTAAATTATAATATTATTCTTTTGTTTATATAAATACTTGAAAATGAAAAAACAATGTGTTAAAATTAAAAGAAAGAAAAATGTAAAAATTTAGGAGGATATTTATGGACTCAAACAAAAGACCGGATACAATGGCACGTATTACTACAAAAGAATTAGCAGATAAATTTATTGATGAACAGGTTAAAGCAGTAAGAGAACAGGTTAAAGATAAAAAGGTTCTTCTTGCACTGTCCGGTGGCGTAGATTCCTCCGTTGTTGCAGCACTTCTTATTAAAGCAATAGGCAAACAACTTGTTTGCGTTCATGTTAACCATGGTCTTATGAGAAAAGGCGAAAGCGAACAGGTTATAGAAGTATTTAAAAATAAACTTGATGCAAATCTTATTTATATAGATGCAACAGACCGTTTCTTAGATAAACTTGCAGGAGTTTCAGAGCCTGAAAAGAAAAGAAAAATTATCGGTGCTGAATTTATAGTTGTGTTTGAAGAAGAAGCAAGAAAACTAACCGATGTTGATTTCCTTGCACAGGGTACAATTTATCCTGATATTTTAGAAAGTGACGGAGTAAAAGCGCATCATAACGTTGGTGGTCTTCCTGAAGATATGAAGTTAGACCTTGTTGAGCCTGTTAAACTTTTATATAAAGACGAAGTAAGAGAAGTGGGAAGAGCATTAGGTCTTCCTGATGAAATGGTTGACAGACAGCCATTCCCAGGTCCTGGTCTTGGCGTTCGTTGCCTTGGCGCAATCACTCGCGACAGACTTCATGCCCTAAGAGAAGCAGATGCAATCTTAAGAGAAGAGTTTGATAAATGCGGTCTTAATAAAAAAGTATGGCAGTATTTTATCGCTGTTCCTGATTTTAAAAGCGTAGGCGTTAAGAATGATAAAAGATACGAAGGATGGGCTGCAATTATCCGTGCAGTGAATACTGTTGATGCCATGAGCGCAACTATCGAAGAAATACCTTATAATATTCTTCATAAAATTACTGACCGTATCACAAATGAAGTAGACGGTATTAACAGAGTATGCTTAGACCTTACTCCAAAACCAATAGGAACAATAGAGTGGGAATAATTTCATAAAAAATAACAAGTGGCTTGAAACCATAGTGTTCAAGCCACTTTTGACATTTTTGAAGACCGTTTTAAAATTGATTTTGACAACACTTTGACATCACTTTTTTGGTAAGTGTAATTTTTCAGTTAAATTGGTCGTTTAATTGACTTTTTAGGAATTGTGTGTTATAATATTTATGCTAGATACTGTAAAATCAATATACTGGGGTTAGTATATTATTTTCCAGAAAGTGTACGCTATGTTAAAAGCGTACTACTCTGAAAATGCTTTCTGGGAAGTATATTGATTAGTGTCTAGCAACCTATCATTCAGAGATGTGTGCGTTTTTGGTGCATCACTCTGAAATATGGGTGATGCATTTTTTATGAGAGGGAGTTTTAGCTTGAAGAAGAAACATATAAGCCATAATCTGTTGTATGTTATTTTGTTTGGAATATCTATATTGTTTATCATTACACATATTACTATTGATGGATGTATTAAAATTGAAAATAAGATTCCAGATTGTATAAAAACAATTATTGAAATAATGGCTTTTGGAATGTTACCTGGTGTATTGGTTTCGTTTTTGATAGAACGTTCTATGCAAAGTAGCCAAAGAGAAAACTGGAAAAAGTATGTTGAAAGTAGTAAAATGCTTTTAAAACAAAAATGCGAGTGGCTTGCTAGTGATGTACTTGTTAGTATCAATCAAGTCGTTGAAAAATGCGATGAGGAGGAAGAAAGAAAAACATTTGTGCAATGGTGTGAAATTTTATTTTCAGAATATTACACCGAAAAATATAGCGATGGTCAAGAAGCCTTTTTGGAAGATGTGAAATCCATTAAAGAAGAAACTATAAAAGTATTTGGGATAATTAGTGAATATCAAGACTTTATTACTCAAGACGAACGTAAAAGAGAAATGGATATATGTACTCAACTAATTGACGCTTGTAAACAAATTAGGATAAAGGAAAGAAAAGCAGACAAGACGGTTTTATATAGATATCAATTTGACAAACTCGCAATAGCTATATATGGAATGTTTGAAGATTTAAAGGAAAACTATACAATAGCGTACAATTCAGAAGATTATGCTGATGAGAAATTTTAGGGGGAAGAAAATGAAAAAAAGATTTTTATTAACATTACTAGTAATTACAATAAGTATTATTGTTTTTGGTACAATTAGTGCATCTGCAGCAACATTAAATGTATCAACAGTTTCAGAACTTCAATCTGCACACAATTATACCAACAATATGGATACGACTTGGATATATACTCATCCGACGGATGCAGACAGCTTGGAAATTACCTTTTCAAGTGATACCGAAACAGAAACAAGGTATGATTTTATTTACATATTTGATGGAAATGATAATCAAATAGGTAAATATGATGGAACAACGCTCGCGAATCAAACAATAACCATTCCTGGAAATATTGTAAAAATTAAGTTAACTTCTGATAACAGTGTTCAAAAGTATGGATTCAGAGTAACGAATATAGAAGCAATTATAGAAAAAGGTCCAATAACTGATTTTTCTGCTACAGTAACTAGAACTGGAATTGATTTTACTTTCACAGCACCAACAGATGCAACGACTGTTACTTTGGAATACTCTACTGATGGTGCAATTTGGAATACTGCGACCACAGTAGAACCATTAACATCAGTAACAACAAAAGCTACAGTTAATACTCTTGAAAGTAATGTAAAATACTGGTTTAGATTAAATGTTATTGGTGGAAAAAAAGAAGGTGTTTCCAATACTGTAACAAAGTTTTTTGGAAGTTCGTCAGAAGATGATTTTGAGTTTTCTAACGGAACAATCACCAAATACATCGGTGCCGATACCCACGTTATCATACCCGATTCAATCAATGGAGTTGCGGTAACAAAAATTGGAGCAAATTCATTTGCTAACTGCGCTACAATAACAAAGATATTACTTCCTGATAACATCACAACAATTGGTGAAAATGCATTTAAAGATTGTATCTCATTGACCGAAGTTAATATACCTCAAGGCGTAACATATATTTATAGAAATGCTTTTAACAATTGTGCATTACAAACTATGTATTATAATGCAATTAGTTGTAGCGTTGACTATGATTATTTCACTAACATTTATGGCAATCGTAGATACAGCAATACTCCATTTATTGGAGCTGGTTCGGACAATGGTTTTCACGTAATAATTGGTGATTCTGTAACAAATTTACCTCAGGCATTTTTATGGGGAAGCGGAGTGACGGATGTGACTATTCCTGAAAGTGTAACATCTATCAATTTAAATGCCTTTGGTGAATGTGGTGGACTTAAAAATGTTTATATTAAAAACACAGAGTCGTGGTTAAATATAAGTTTTGGAAATACTTTATCAAACCCAATGTCATATGCAGAAGAAATCTATGTAGAAGAAGGCAAAGAAATAATATTTCCAGAAGGTACTACTGCAATAAAAGATTATGTTTTATATAATTGGAAAAATATTAGCAAATTGGTTATGCCAGATAGTATAACAACCATAGGAACTAATGCTTTTTACAATAGTAAAGTTGAAAATCTATACATTGCAGACATTGAAACATGGATTGATATAAAAAAATGTGATGAAAATTTTGTGGCTAACAATCTTTATATAGATGGTAATGTGGCAACTGAAATAGAGATTCCCAATACCGTTACAAGTATAGGGAACAAAATGTTTGCTAATTGTAACAGTATCACAAGTGTGATTCTTCCTAGTAGTGTAAGAAGTATCGGACAAAATGCTTTTTCGGGGTGTACTAGCTTGAGGAGTATAGTTATACCAGAAGGTATAACCGAAATTGGCTATGAGGTTTTTAAAGGCTGTACTAATTTAACAAATATAAATATTCCTAAAAGTGTAAAAACTATAGGCTATTATGCTTTTAGTGGATGCAAATCACTTTCTAATGTATCTTTACCAGAAAATTTAACAACTATTGATATAGGTGCATTTTCGGGTTGTAGCAATTTGACAGATATAACAATACCGCGAAATGTTCAAGGAATAGATTATTATATCTTTAGTGGTTGTAGCAACTTAGAAAGTGTAGTATTGCCACTAAAAGTTACTTCGATTAGTATGGGGGCATTTGGCAGTTGCACAAAACTCTCCACTGTTTATTTCAACGGCTCTCCAGAAGAATGGGGAGAAGTATATATTGATGTTAATAATACTCCGTTAAGAGATGCTACTATAATTTGTTTTAAATATGTAGATTTGTTTTTTGATGATGGCATAAAACTTTCTAACAGGTGTAATTATAATTCTGTTTTTGAATCTTCGTGTGTGCCCAATAAAACAGGTTATTCTACGAAAGTATACACGGATTCTGAATTAACGGAAGAATTTGATTTTGCTACACTTATAACGAATAATACTAAACTTTACATCGTATATGATATTAACCAATATACACATAAGTTTGTTGATGAAAATAGTAATGTTATAAAAGAATCTACTGTTAATTATGGGGAGATTATTACAGCTCCTATCCCTCCACAAAAAGAGGCAACGCCGCAATATACATATACATTTGTAGGATGGGAAGGCTATACTGAAGGAGTCACACAAACAAATCAAGAAATGGTATTTACTGCAACATATACTGCAACAATAAATCAATATACATACAAGTTTGTTGATGAAAATGGAGTTGTTATAAAGGAAGAAACAGTTGATTATGGTACAACAATAGTACTTCCAGAATATACTCCAAAAGCCAATACTCAACAATATACATATACATTTCTTGGTTGGAATGGTTATACTGATGGTATGCAAGTAACAGATGATGCAACCTTCAATGTAAATTATGAAATAATAACAAACCAATATACTTATAAATTCCTTGATGAAGATGGAAGCGTTTTAAAGGAAGAAAAGGTTGACTATGGCACACAAATAATAGCACCTGAAATATCTGATAAAACAGAATATTATTTGTTTGATTACTGGGAAAATTTTACAGAGGGAATAACATTAACAGATGATATAACCTTTACAGCGGTTTATAGGTATAATAACTATACAATTACTGCTGATGGTCTTTCAAATACAATAACAGTAACATATAATGATAATTACAATATTGCGGTACAAAATAAGAATGGCTATAATTTTATAGGTTACTTCACTCAAAAAGATGGAAAAGGTCAACAAATAACCAACGAAAAAGGTGAAAGTTTAAAGGTATATAATATTGCTGGAAATTTAACTGTGTTTCCTTACTTTGAAGCAACGCATTTAAATAAAGTTGAGATGCAAGGTACAGTTTCTGCAATGCCTGGTGATACAATCACTCAAAAGGCTATTTTTGCAACAGATAAGAATGCAACATATTTTATTGCAACTGTTAAATATCCTAAATATTTAAACTTTAAGAACATTAAAGGTATTGATTTTAAAGAAGCTAACAAAGATTCTGAAAAAGTAGTTGGTGACTATAAATATGCAGATATTACCTGTGTTTTTGACTATGAAGGTAATTTTGCTAAAATAAACACAAACTACATTCCTTTTGAAATTGAATTTGATGTTAATACAGATGCAACTCTTGGAGCGTGTGAGATTTCAATAGAAAATGTAATGCTTATAGGTGATGATACCTTTGGTATTACAGACATTAAAAATCACACACTTACAATTCTTCCAAAATTAGCAGAAAGCATTGAAATCATTGGAAAAGATGAAATTGATGCAACAGAACAGTTTAATGCTGTTGTTTCTCCTGACTACACAACAGATAAGTCAGTCGTATGGTCTGTGGATGATGAAACTATTGCAACTATCACACAAGACGGAACAGTAATCCCTGTTAAGAACGGAACAGTTATTATTACTGCAACAGCAAAAGACGGAAGTGAAGTTTTTGCAACAAAGACAGTAAATGTAATTGCTTATGCTAAAATCAACAGCCTTGATTTTGGTAGGGGTGTTGTTTTGACCGAGTTTAATCCTGATGTCAGAAAATATACAGTCTATGTTAAAGAAAATGCAACTTCAATTTCTTTAACTCCTACATTCTCTGGCGGTGGAGTTTTAAGACCTAACGGAAGTAGCGTTTGGGTATCTGGTCGTCCTAAAGATTTTGACCTTAATGATACGGTAACCACAATCACCTTAAACAGAGAAAATGTAACTGATATGACCAATAGTGTTTACACCATTGAAGTTATCAAATTTGAAGGAACAAAAACAGAAGTATCAGAAGATAAGAAATCATTTACCATTACACCAATCAATGTTGAAAATGGTAAAAATGTAATTCTTGCATTATACAACGGAGAACAATTTGTTGAAACGCAGAGTGCAGTATATACAGGCGAAATAGTTCCTTTTACAACGACTAAGACTTATACAAAAGCAAAGGTTATGATTTGGGATGATATAACAAACTTAAAACCTATATGCGGGGTTGAAAATATCCAATAATTTTCTGACAACACTTTTGACAACACTTTCCTTGTGGAATGGTGGGAATATAGGGAAATGGTAACAAAAAAGGGCTTGAAATAACGACAAAAGTACCCTATAACACCATAGAAATGCAAGTCAAGTTAGAGTGGGAATAATAACAATTAAATAAATTTTAATTTTTGCAGACAGTTGTTTTGACTGTCTGCTTTTTTGTATTACATATATTATCGTTATATATTGAAAAAATATTGTAATCAAATCTATCATAAAATATTGATTGTATTGACATCGTTCTATTTGTGGTATATAATATTGTAAATGAGGTGTTAAAATGGATATACTAACAATAAAAGAAGCAAGTTCTGCTTGGGGAATTTCTGTAAGAAGAATTACTGTTTTGTGTAACGAGGGAAGAATTGCTGGGGCAAAGAAAATTGCAGGTGTTTGGCTTTTACCAAAAGATGTGAAGAAACCCAAAGATGCGAGAATTAAATCAGGTAAATACAAAGATTGGAGAAACAAAGTAGATATGGCATCTAAAGATTTTGAAAGTAATTTAAAAAATCTAAAAGGAACTTTTGCTGTTGAAAGTATGACGGTTAGTGAGGAAAGCATTGAAAATCTCAAAAGAATTGACAGTGGTAAAGTAAGATATATTGATGTAATCGAAGAATTGAAACTTAAATATAGAGAGAGGGTGTAAAAATGTTTTCAAAATATGATGTTTATACAACTACACAATCTATCTATTGTTATCCCAATAGTAATGTATTGAGAAATAAATTAAATATAAGAGATAACGAACTTCTCAAAACTGCTGAAGAAGAAATTACACTTATTAAGCAAATGGAACTTTTGAAAAATCCAATTAAGGGGAATTTTTCAAAAGCACATCTTATGAATATACACAAGTTTATTTTTGAAGATATGTATTCGTTTGCCGGAAAAATCAGACAAGAGCAAATAAGTAAAGCGGATACTATGATTTATCCGCCGAATTTGATTGATAGAGAACTTGATAAGGTGTTTTCTAAAATAAAAGAGAAAAATATGCTTAAGGAAATTGACGAAGAAAAGGTTTTTGATAATTTGGCATATGTAATGGTGGAACTCAACATTATCCACCCTTTTAGAGAAGGCAATGGTCGTGCCATTCGAGAATTTATCCGCCTTATGGCAAAACGTTTGGGATATGACCTGAATTGGGGAAATGCAGATAAAGAAGAACTCTTGGAAGCATCAATATTGTCAGTTGATAACTATAAGGTGTTGATAAGAACACTTCAAAAATGTGTAAATTAGTTTTAATTCTGATTTTAATTAAAAACGACAAATGGCTTGAACAATTTTGTTCAAGCCATTTAGTGCAGTAGTACTCTAACACAATATGCCTTAAACTTGTTAAATTCCAATCTTTTTAATTTGTCGTCCTCGTAAGGCGTCAGCCTGACTTCGTCCTTCGCATTAAAAATCTTGAAAATTTTCCTGTGTTTAAGGTTGAAGAGTTTTAAAACAAGAAATTTTGTTTCAGATAAAGAAATATCAAGGATAATACTTTCGTATATCTGAAGAGATTTCTGCAATATGAAGCATAATTTATATTTTAAAACCATATGGTGTTCGAGTACTACTGCACTATACTATTTTTCTAAAAATTCTTTTATTTTCTTCAAAGTGTCATCGCTTATAACATGCTCTATTTTACATGCTTCTTTTGTTGCCACATCAGGTAAAACTCCGATTTTAATAAGAAGTTTTGAAAGTATTGTATGCCTTTCAAAAATTTTATTTGCAGTTTCATTTCCTTTTTCGGTAAGAGTGAGAGAACCGTCTTTATCCATAAGTATATATCCACCATTTTTTAAAAGCCCTATGGCTCTGCTTACGCTTGGTTTGGAATAATTCATATATTCTGCCACATCAATACTTCTTACAATATTTTTTTTCTTTGATAATAGATATATTGTTTCTAAATACATTTCAGCAGATTCTTGTAATTGCATATTTCTCCCTCCCTTTATATGTAATATATCATACCATAAATTAAATTTCAAGAAAAATGCAAAAAGTCATTGACAGGAAAAAAAATATATGGTAATATATAGAAGTTAGCAATGGCTAATTCTTTTTTCGGGAAGCAGTTAGCAGAGGCTAACTCGCGAATATTATTGAAAGTTTCGGTGATTTATATGAATCTAAAAGATGCCATAGAGGGCAAAGAATATATTATAAAAGATATAGTAACTTTTGATGAAGAGATGGACTCATTTTTGTTTTCTTTGGGGTGTTACAGTGGCGAACCTATTACTGTTATCTCTAAATTAAAAGGGGGATGCACGGTATCAATCAAAGATGCAAGATATAATATTGATAATGAGTTGGCACAAGCCATAATTATATAGTAGGGTTAAATTTTTTGGGGCACAGTTAGCAGAGGCTAACTGATAAAGGAGGAAGAAAATGAAAATAGCATTGGCAGGAAATCCCAACAGTGGTAAAACCACAATGTATAATGCTTTGACAGGCAGAAACGAAAAAGTGGGCAACTGGGCAGGGGTTACGGTTGAGCAAAAAGAAAGTTTACTTAAAAAAGAATTTTGTGATAAAGAAGTAGTTATAGTTGACCTTCCTGGAGCATATTCAATGTCTCCATTTACATCTGAGGAAAGTATTACAAGTTCATATATAAAGAATGAAAATATAGATGTTATTATAAATATAGTAGACAGTACAAATTTAAGCAGAAGTTTATTTTTCACAACCCAACTTTTAGAACTTTCAATTCCTGTTGTTGTGGCGCTTAATAAAACTGATATAAACGAAAAAAAGGAAACTAAAATAGATATAGAAAAACTGTCTTCTAAATTAGGATGCCCTGTTGTTGAAACTGTGTCCACCTCTTCTGAGGGGCTTTATGAGGTAATAAAATATGCAGTTAAAATGGCAGGGAAAAAACAGGTTGCACCATTTACTTATGATGTTGATTTAACCGACAAAGAAGAGGTTGTTAAATGGGATAAAAGAAGGTTTGATTTTGTAAATAGAATAGTAAAATCAGTAGAAAAAAGAAAAGTATTTACAAATCAGAAAAATGCTCAGGATAAAATTGACAGAGTGCTAACTAACAGATGGCTTGGAATTCCTATTTTTGCAGTTATTATGTTTTTGGTGTTTGATATTTCTCAGTCATCATTAGGGCCAATGATTGCAGATATTTTAGTAGGTTTTATAGAAAGTTTTAAAGAGTGGGTAGGAGCAAATCTTGACGGAATAAATCCTCTTTTATATTCGATAACTGTTGAAGGTATAATCGGTGGTGTAGGAGCAGTTATAGGCTTTTTACCATTGGTTATGGTAATGTATTTTATGATTGCACTATTGGAAGACTGCGGTTATATGGCAAGAGTATCAGTAGTGTTAGACCCTATATTTAAAAAAGTTGGCTTATCAGGTAAATCAGTTATTCCTTTTGTTATAGGAACAGGATGTGCTATCCCTGGGGTTATGGCGTGTAGAACAATTCGTAACGAGAGGGAAAGAAGAGCGACTGCAATGCTTGCGCCTTTTATGCCATGCGGAGCAAAACTGCCTGTTATCGCCTTGTTTGCAGGGGTGTTCTTTAACGATGCATCATGGGTTGGAACACTTATGTATTTTGCAGGAATTGTTATTATCTTTATAGGCGCACTTATTATAAATAAAATAACAGGTAACAGTTCCAAAAGGTCATTCTTTATTATGGAACTTCCTGAATATAAAATGCCAAGTATAAAAAGAGCATTTTTATCTATGTGTTCTCGTGGCTGGTCGTACATAGTAAAAGCAGGAACTATTATTCTTGTGTGTAACACATTAGTTCACATTATGCAGACATTTAACTGGAATTTTGAAATAGTTGAAGAGGGAATGGCACATACATCCATTTTAGCGTCTTTAGCAACACCTTTTGCATTTCTTCTTATTCCTTTGGGCTTTGGAGTATGGCAAATGGCAGCAGCCGCAATCACAGGCTTTATTGCAAAGGAAAATGTGGTTGGAACACTGGCAGTATGCTACGGTGTAACAAACTTTATAGATACCGACCAACTTATTTTAACAAGCGGGTCAACAGAGGTTGCAGGTATATTTGCTCTAACTAAGGCAGCAGCCCTTGCGGCGCTTATGTTTAACCTGTTTACTCCTCCTTGCTTTGCTGCTATCGGCGCTATGAATTCAGAAATGAAGAGTGCTAAATGGTTACTAGGGGGAATTGGTTTTCAGTTTTCGGTAGGATACATAGTTGCCTTTTTAGTATATCAGGTGGGAACATTACTTGAAACAGGTTCACTCGGAACTGCTTTTATACCGGGGCTTATATTAGTTTCGGCTATGATTTTAGTTATCACATATTTTATTGTAAAGCCAAAGAAAATATAAAGAAAGTTTGATTTTTAATGAAAGAAATTTTAGTATTTTTAATTTTAATATGTATTATAGGTCTGGCATTATATTATATTTATAAATCAAAGAAAAACGGTGCCAAATGTATAGGCTGTCCGTACAGTAAAACCTGTAATAAAGAAGAAAAATGTTTATAAGAATTTATCTTACCCTGTTAATATTTTATTAGCAGGGTAAGTTTAATCTTGAAGATTTTTAAATTTTATGCTACAATTAAATAAAGAAAACAAAAAGGTAAGATTTTTTTATGAAGAAAGAAAATGTACATGATAAGCATCGTGAAAGGTTAAGAGACAGATATTTAAACGAGGGAATTGACGGTCTTAGAGACCACGAAGTTTTAGAACTTATTCTGTTTTATGCCATTCCGAGAAAAGATACTAACGAACTTGCTCATAAACTGTTAAATAAATTCGGTAATCTTTCAGGTGTGTTTGAAGCACCTGCAAAAGAACTTATCACTATTGACGGAATAGGTAAGGGGACAGCAGTTTATCTTAATATGTTTTCGCAGGTTAAAAGAAAATATGAATCAGATAGAATCTTTAAGAAAAGTTATATAAATTCCACAAATGAAGCAGGGGAATATTGCCTTAACCTGTTTTATGCAAGAATTTACGAATCTTTCTTTGTTATATGCTTAAATTCGCAGAATAAGGTTATAAGTTGCGAGAAAGTATCAGAGGGTGCATCTGATGAAATTGTTGTTTATCCAAGGCATATAGCAAGAATGGCAATAAGAAATAATGCAGTTAAAGTAATAATTGCCCATAATCATCCTGGCGGCACAACAATTCCATCCACAGAAGATATATCCATAACAAGAGAAATAAAAGATTCTTTAAATGTAGTGGGAGTGGAACTTTTCGACCATATTATTGTTTCAGATAATGAATATAATAGTTTTGCAAAACTTAATCTATTATAAAAAACCCTTGAAAAATTCAAGGGTTTTTTAATTTTATTTGATTTTCTCCGCTTTCGCTAACATATTCTCAATAAATATCCCGTAACCTCTTGTGGGGTCGTTAACTAACACATGGGTAACAGCGCCAATTAACTTTCCGTTTTGTATAATGGGGCTGCCGCTCATTCCCTGAATTATTCCACCTGTTTTTTCGAGTAATTTTTTGTCAGTAACTTTAATCAACATTCCCTTTACATCAGGGTTATTCTGCTTGTTGATTTTTACTATCTCAATTTTAAACCTTTCAGGGTTATTTCCATCAATGGTAGATATAATTTCTGCCTCTCCTGTATGAACCTCACTTTTATATCCTATCGGAATAAGGTCCTGCGGGGGAAGAAAATCGCAATTTGCAGTTTTTCCGTATAAGCCAAAATCGGAGTTATCGTAAATATTTCCTATAACCTTGCTGTCATCTAAAAATATTCCTGAAAGCCCTCCGGGGTTTCCTGCTTCTCCTTTTTTACAGGATATAATCTTTGAATATACCAGTTCTCCGTTTTTTACAGGCATTGTTTCTCCAGTATCTAAATCGGCAATAGAATGTCCAAGCGCTGCAAAATAAGATTTGTCTTTAGAGTAAAAAGTAAGAGTTCCTATCCCTGCAATACTGTCTCTTACCCACATACCCAAAATATTTTCTCCGTTTATTTTAACAGGCTTTATTGTGCAACTTTTTACAACAGAATTTCTTTCATATTCAAGTGTAAATTCGCCATTTGTTTCTTTAACCGTTTTTATAAAATCATCTGCATCTTTAAGAGGAACTCCGTTTATTTTTTTAACAAAATCGCCAGGCATTATTCCTGCTTTTTTGCTAGGTGAGGGAATATCGTTTATGTCCGTAACCGATATTACTAAAATTCCGTCTGAAAGAATTTTAATTCCGCAACTTTCACCTGACGGATAAACAAAAATTTCTTCATTTTTAGGACTGTTGGTTTTTACAAGATTATAATTTAAGTTTTCATAATTTTTTTCATTAAATTTATATGATGAAAAAAATATAAATAAAAAAGAAAATAAGGTAAAGAATAATAACAACTTTCTTTTTTTCATAATTTCATTATCCTTTCTTATGAAAGTATGAATTTTATCTGATGTTATTAAATTTACCTTAAATTAAATTTGCTATTCTTCTATTAAATTACTTTGTGAATATATAAGGGTTTTTAAAAAATATCAAAATTTGTAATTATAAAATTAAAGTGTATAAGTTTCTTTTACCTTTTTAACAAGATTGTAAACATCTTCTATAGAATTTACCGTGTTTGCCATAAGCCTGAAAGTTTTGGAATTTTTAACGCCTTTTAAATACCACGCTATGTGCTTTCTTGCCTCCAAAATTGCACGGTGCTCTCCTTTGTATTTAACGGTAAGTTCTGTTTGTTTGATTAAAGTGTCCATTTTGGTATTTATGCCATAATCTTTAATGTAACTTCCTTTTTCAAAATAGTCGTTAATCTGTGAAAAAATAAATGGGTTTCCAAGCATTCCTCTGCCAATTAAAACAAAATCGCATAAACTTTCTTTAAACAGTTTTTCGCAGTCTTTTGGAGTATGCACTTCTCCGTTTCCTATAACGGGAATTTTAACATTTTCTTTAACATTTCTTATAACTGAGTAATCGGCATCTCCTGAATAAAACTGCTCCCTTGTTTTACCGTGAACCGCTATTGCTTTTGCCCCTGCATCCTCAATGATTTTAGCACATTCTACTGCATTGATGGTCGAAGAGGTAAACCCTGTTCTTATTTTAACCGAAACAGGTAAATCTGATGCCTTAACACAGGCTTCTACAATTTCCCCAAGCAGTTTCGGGTTTTTCATAAGTGCAGATCCCTCGTTGTTATTTACGATTTTAGGGGCAGGGCAACCTGCATTTATATCTATCATTTTAAAGCCCATATCGGCAATTACTTTAACTCCCTCGCTCATAATGTAAGGGTCGTTTCCGAATATCTGGACTGCTAAGGGAGAATCGTAATCATTTGTAAGGAGAAGTTCTTTGGTTTTTTTATCCTTAAAATAAAGACCTTTTGCACTAATCATTTCAGAATAGCAAAAAGAAGCCCCCCAGTCCCTTGCAACAGTTCTTACCGAAAGGTCGGTAATTCCTGCCATTGGAGCTAAAAATATCCTGTTTTTTATGTCAAAATTAACAAATTTCATTAAAATCACCATATATATTATATCTTATTATAAAAAAATAATCAATGTACTTGACTAATTTTGTCATTTTTATTATACTAAGAAGAAAGTGTAAAAAAACGGAGGACTAAAAAATGTCAAAGTATGAAATCAGAGAATGTCTAACTTTTGATGACGTATTGCTTTCGCCTCAGAAAAGCGATGTTTTACCTAATCAGGTAGACTTATCAACATATTTAACTAAAAAAATAAAACTTAACATTCCTCTTATGAGCGCTGCTATGGATACAGTTACCGAATCACGCCTTGCAATCGCTATTGCAAGAGAGGGAGGTATAGGTATAATTCATAAGAATATGCCGATAGAGGACCAGGCTCATGAGGTTGATAAGGTTAAAAGGTCTGAACACGGTGTTATTACAGACCCGTTTTTCCTATCTCCTGAACATACTATTAAAGATGCTGACAATTTAATGGGTAAATATAAAATTTCAGGTGTGCCTATTACTGTTGACGGTAAGTTAGTTGGTATTTTAACAAACAGAGATTTAAGATTTGTTACTGACTATTCAAAACCGATTAAAGAGTTTATGACAAGCGAAAACATTATTACTGCACCTGAAGGCACAACTTTAGAAAGAGCAAAAGAAATTCTTGCATCTTACAAAGTTGAAAAACTTCCTATTGTTGACAGTGAAGGTTATCTTAAAGGTCTTATCACAATTAAAGATATAGAAAAAGCAGTTCAGTATCCTAACTCTGCAAGAGACGAAAAAGGCAGACTTTTAGTAGGTGCTGCAATCGGCGTTACAAATGACGTATTGGAAAGAACTGAAGCATTATATAAAGCAGGGGTTGACGTTGTAGTTTTAGACTCTGCTCACGGACACTCTGCAAATATTATGAACACAATTAAAAAAGTTAAGGAAAAGTTCCCTGAACTTCAGCTTATTGCAGGTAATATTGCAACAAAAGAAGCTGCAATAGATTTAATAAAAGCAGGGGCAGATGCAATTAAGGTTGGTATCGGTCCTGGTTCAATTTGTACAACCCGTGTTGTTGCAGGTATTGGTGTTCCTCAGCTTACAGCAATTATGGATGTAGCAGAGGCTGCAAAAGGCACAGGCGTTAAAGTTATTGCTGACGGTGGTATTAAATTCTCAGGCGATATTCCTAAAGCAATCGCTGCAGGTGCAGATGTTGTTATGATAGGAAGCCTGTTTGCAGGTTGTGAAGAAAGTCCTGGTCAGACAGAAATATTCCAGGGAAGACAGTTTAAAGTATACAGAGGTATGGGTTCATTATCAGCAATGGCTGCCGGCAGTAAAGACAGATACTTCCAGCAGAACAGCAAGAAGTTCGTTCCTGAAGGCGTTGAAGGAAGAGTTCCTTATAAAGGAATGCTCAGCGAAACTATCTATCAACTTATGGGTGGTTTAAGATCAGGTATGGGTTACTGCGGAACTGCTGATATAGAAGCATTAAAAGAAAACGGAAAATTCGTTAAGATTACAGGGGCAGGTCTTAAAGAAAGCCACCCTCACGATATTTCCATTACAAAAGAAGCACCAAACTATTCTATAAGTATTGACTAATACTAAGTGATAATTAAAAAAACTATTGCATTATAAAAAGAAATATAGTAAAATATATTTTGGTAAAAAAATTATTTATATAAACGGAGGTTCAAAATTATGAGCGCAAAAGTAGGTATTAACGGTTTTGGTAGAATTGGTCGTTTAGTTTTCAGAGCGGCTATGGAAAACCAGAAAGTAGATGTAGTTGCTATCAACGATCCATTTATCGATTTAGACTATATGGTATATATGTTAAAATATGATACTGTTCATGGTCGTTTCAATGGTGAAGTTTCAATCAAAGGCGACAAATTAGTTGTTAACGGTAAAGAAATCAGCGTATTCGCATCTATGAATCCTGAAGAAATTCCTTGGGGAACATGTGGTGTAGATTTCGTTGCTGAAGCAACAGGTGTATTCACTACAACAGATAAAGCTTCTGCTCACATCAAAGCAGGTGCTAAAAAAGTTGTTATCACTGCTCCATCAGCAGACGCTCCAATGTTTGTTATGGGTGTTAACAATGATAAGTATGATTCTTCTATGACAGTTATTTCTAATGCTTCTTGTACAACTAACTGTTTAGCTCCTTTAGCAAAAGTTGTTAACGATAAATTCGGTCTAATCGAAGGTTTAATGACAACTGTTCACGCTACAACAGCTACACAGAAAACTGTTGACGGTCCTTCTAAGAAAGACTGGAGAGGCGGTAGAGGTGCTGCTTTCAATATCATTCCTTCTTCAACAGGTGCTGCTAAAGCAGTTGGTAAAGTTATCCCTGAACTTAACGGTAAATTAACAGGTATGGCTTTCAGAGTTCCAACAGCTGACGTTTCTGTTGTTGACTTAACTTGCAGACTTGAAAAATCTGCTACTTATGATGAAATCGTTGCTGCTATCAAAGAAGCTGCTGACGGTGAATTAAAAGGTATTCTTTCTTACACAGAAGATCAGGTTGTTTCAAGCGACTTTATCCACGATGCTCACACATCTATCTTTGATGTAAAAGCAGGTATCGCTTTAACAGACAATTTTGTTAAATTAGTTTCTTGGTATGACAATGAATGGGGTTACTCAAACAAAGTTGTTGACCTTATCGCATATGCATACAGCGTAGACAACAAATAATTAACTTAAATTAAACTTAATGCATAAAATAAAAATCAGTGTTTGTCAAAGAACACTGATTTTTATGTATAAAAATAATATTGTGGGAACTTTTAATCGGCATTTTAAGTCTAATTAGTATATAGTAAAAAAATAAATACATTTAAGGAGACAAACTATGAAAAGAAAACTATCATTATTATTGGCAATAACCCTTATCTTATCAATGTTTGCGGGTATGTCTACATATGCTGCAAGTGATATTTCGGGCCATTGGGCGCAAAGTATTATTGAAAAATGGATAGAAGCGGGTAAAATCAAAGGTTACACCGACGGAAGTTTTAAACCGTCAAATAATATGACAAGAGCAGAATTTGCAACAGTTTTAGCATCAGTAATTGATATAAATGTTGCAGAATATCCTGAATTTCCATATACCGATGTTAATGAAAACGATTGGTTCTTTGAAAATGTTAAAAAACTTCATGCGCTTTCAGTTATAGCACCAAGTGATAAATTTAACCCTGACAGTCTTATTACAAGACAGGAAGTTATGACAATGGCAGGAAGAGCATTTTATTACTACTCTGAAAATGACGATGCTATAAAAGGTTTTAATGACTATCAGGATATAGCGGATTACGCAAAAGAATATGTTGCAGGTCTTGTTGAATCCGGTTGTGTTACAGGTTATGAAGATAACACAATAAAACCTTTAAATAATATTACAAGAGCAGAATGTATTAAAATTTTAGACGGTTTTGGTATAGTTAAAGACCCTTATTCTTTACAAGGTATAATGAACAGAATTTATGACGGAGTAAAACAACCTCTTCCTAATACAATGATAATGGATATAACAAGCGAAACAAGTGCATATTATCTTGGTATTGAAAATATGGAATTTGAAGAAGCAATAGCAAGTGAACCTATGATGGGAAGTATTGCTCACTCTATCTGCCTTGTAAAAGTAAAAGAGGGCACAGATGTTCAAAAAACAATGGCAGAAATAAAAGAAAAAGTAGACCCAAGAAAATGGATATGTGTAGGCGTTGAAAGAGATGAAGTTATAGTTTTAAATAAAGGTAACATCATTCTTTTAATAATCGACCAGATTGCACCAAAAGAATTTGAAGAAAGTTTTAAAAACACCCAAGTAGAAAGAAAAAACTAATAGAGCCTGATGAGCATGATATAATATCTCATAAAGGATATTATATGGATTATATTGACTCTATCCGCACATCAGGCGTTGAAACAACTGCGAAAAAAATTGAATATATGGCATCAGATTATAGCAATAACAGAGTTTTTTATTCAGTAATTCCAAGTAAAAGTTATTTTATAAATGATGAACTTAAAAACCCTTTTGACTATGATTTAATGCATAAAATTCTAAATGAGAATATTAAGAGTGCAACATATATTGATATTTTTGACACTCTTACTCTTACAGACTATTATGTTACCGACCCTCATTTTAAGCAGGATAAAACGGATAAACTTATAAAAAGATTAGGGGAAAACCTTGGTTTTAATATTGACATATCCAAAAATACTTATAATAAGGTGGATAATTTCATAGGTCAGCATAAGGATAAAGTTTATGATATTTCGGGAGAAGAAATTTATTACTTAACAAACTCTTTTACCGATAATGCCAAGGTTACAAATATTATGGGAGATGCATATGATAAAGTTTATAATTTAGATAAACTTTCATCAAAATCTCCGTATGATTTATTCCTTTCAGGGCCTTCGCCTATAAGTATAATAAAAAATGAGAATAACAATGAAGGAAAAAGACTTATAATATTTAACGATTCTTACAGTTGCACTCTTGCACCGCTTCTTATTGAAAGTTACAGTGAAATTGTGCTTATAGACTTAAGATATGTTGCAAGTTCGCTTATAGAAAGATATGTTGAAATAGGCTCGGCAGATATATTGTTCCTTTATAATGAACAGATAGTAAATAACGGCGAAATGCTTAAGGTTATATTTAATTAACAACTAATATAAGAAGGGGGAAAAAAGATATTTATTCCCCCTTTTTTCTATTGACATAAATTATCATATGTTGTATAATATTAACAAAATAAGGCAGTTTGCGTATGTGTGTTATAACAATTTTTCATATGTTTTAAATGTATGAAATATATTTGTAAAGAGTACATAAGGCGTTGCCGTTCAACAAAAATTTTAAAGACAGAAAGGTGTTTTAAATGGTAAACAATAATAATGTTGAAAAAAAATTTAAGTCTATTCCTAATGTTGTAAACAGTCCTTTGTTTATATTATCAATTATTTTAGCAGCAGTTTCTTTAGTTATGTCTTTAGTAACATTCAGATCTACTGCACTTGACTCAATTGCAACAATTATGGGCAATAAAGAGTTCTATAATTCTACTGTTGTTTACGCAATTATCAAAAATGCGTTATATATTCCTCTTATTCTTGAAATTGCAGGTCTTGTAATCGTTAAACTTACTGTAGCCAAAGGCAGTGATGACGATACAGGCGTTAATGTAGTTAAAATGGGTATGGCAGTTAGTATTTTTATGTTCTTTATTGCTGCTGTTATCTTAGTAGTAGGTATTCCTGTACTATCTAAAAATGTTCACGGTGTAAGCCAGTTTATGTTCTACATAATTCTTTTAGCATCACTTGCTGTTGCTATTGCCGGAGCGTTATTCTTCAAAGTGTTTATTGATGTTACAAACATCGGTTTTGAATCTATGGCTCGTAGCACAATTTCAGAAAAAATGCCGTTAGTATTTATTATTGGTATTTTAGTTGTTGCTGCTGTTTTAGCAGGTAGCGCAGTATTTAGTATCAGCCTTTACGGGTTAGATATGATGCTTCTTCCTGTTATTGCTTGTGGATTAAGAGTTTTATCTTATCTTTCATTCTTATTCTTAATGATGGATATAAGCAAAGAAGTAAAATAATTATATATAAATAAAGCACAGTGCCTTTGGCGCTGTGCTTTTTTTGTGCATTTTAAATTAAAAGACAAATTATTTATAGTATTTATTAAATGAAAAGGATGTGTTTTTACCGTCAAAGTTAAATTCAATATAACTTAAGTTATCAAGGTATTCTTTATTAAGTTTACTGCTGTTTTTATTTCCTAAAGTAAGATAATAAACACCTTTTATATTCTTAATGCTGTTATGGTCTGAATCTGTTATTACAAATACATTTTTATCTGATGTTGATAAAAAGTCTTCAATAACCTGATTTTCAAATTCGTCAGTCCCAAATAAAGAATCGGATGCTACTATAAAAATGTTTTGTTTTTTGGTTTTGTTAAAAACATCTGCTAACTTTTCCCATTGGGAAGAATCTGTTTTTCTTATTCCTCCGCCTGATGTGTTTAAATTAATAATAACACCATTTTCAAATTCAGAAGTTTTAAAACTATTTGTATCTTTAATAATATAACCTTTGTCTTTACTGCCTATAAAATCATATACTGTGTTATTTATATATTTAGATAAAAGTGAATCTGCCTTAGAGTTTATCGCACCTATATAGAACTTATCAGAAGAAGAAATGTTTTGCTGTGCATTTGTATAAATATTCTGATAAGGTGTGTATTGGGTAAGGGGAGTGGCTACATCTAAAGTAAGGTCATCAATATAAATTTCTCCCTTATCCTTTTCATCTTCAGGAAGATATACAACATATATACTGTCTAAAGTAAGGTTTTTATAAGAAGACGGTATTTGTAATGTTAACTTCTGCCACTTGTTAGTTTCATATTTGTTTCCAAAGGATAAAATTTTAAGTTCATTATTTTCATCAAAGAACTGTGCCCTTAATTCATGGGTAAATGGCTCTTTAGTGTAAAACATAAGTGATATTTCCTTAAATGAATCGGATAATTTATATTTTGTATCTAAATTATAATATACAGCCTTTGCTTCGTCATTTTCCAAAGTAAAATCAAACTTAAGTTTTCCTGCCTTGTTATACGAATATTTAAATTCATCACTAAGTTCAAATTCTCCCGAAACTTCTTTTGGATAAGTTTTTACTTTTCCGCTTAAATTTTCAAAATAATCGGTGTGTGTTTTAGAGTCTTCTCCAACTGAAACGGATATATAACTTTTAGCACCGTCTTTTGAAATGGTAATTATAGCATTTCCGTTATTTAAAGCATTAATTTTATTTCCGTTAACTGTTATTATATTACTGTCAGATGATGTTATATTAAAAGGCTCAAAGTTTATTATTTTAACATAATTTCCATCTTCGTCAAAAACATTGAAGTTTATTTCTTTTGTTTCGCCCTTTTTTAATTTCATATAACTATCAGTTTCTATACCTGAAATTTTATCTACTACAAATAATGATAAGCTTTCTTTTAATTTTCCGCTTTTTGCAGTAATTTTTACTTCTCCTGCAGTGTCTGGAGTAAAAATATTTGAGTTAAATTCACCGTATGGGGAAGACAGTGTTACTTTATCATCCACAGGCCTTTTATTTTTGTCATACACAGCAGTTTCTATTTTAACAGGCTGACCAATAAATGTAACATATTTATCAGCCTTAACCAAAATTTCACTTGCAGATAAGGTTGGTTTATCATAAGTAAGACCTATTGCGTTTATAACCTTTCTGTTTTCAGTAGGGGAGTTTACTGTGTGAATATCTTTGTTCCATACGGTTGATGCAACCATATTTGTAGAGCCTCCACCGTCAAGATTAACTGCATTATAACAGCCAAGCGATTTCATAAGGGAGCCAAGATGGGACATTCTCATCCCCGAACTTATACCCTGACGCCCGTCAACTGCAACAAGATAAAGGGTTTTTCCCGATTTGTCAACCCCTATTGCACTTCTTGGGTTATGCCCTGCTATAACGTGAGACCAGTCTGTTACAACCTCTCCGTCTTTTACAAGCATTGCACCCCCACCGAAAGCAACTTCGGCTTTTTGAATATCAGGGGTAATATAATAATCAAATCTTATTTCGTCGCCAACATTAAAATTGTTGGCAAAGAACATATTTACACCTTCTGAAACAACAAGAACGCAACCGTTTTCGGGAATTTCTACAGATGGCATATTTCTTCTAAATTCTTTAATAATTCCATCTTCTACTAAAACTTCTAAAACTTCTCCACCGGGAGCAGGGGACATACCGTTATTAAATTCTTTTGTATACATAAGTATATCGCCATAATAATCGGTGTGCTTGTTAAGATGACGAATTTCATTATACTGCCAGTTAGGAGCAACTGCCATTATATGAAAATCAAGGTAAGACATACTTAACTCTTTATCAATATAAGAAACTGTCGCCATGGTTTGAGGGTTGATAGGAGAGGTAAGCAGTTTTTCGTCTTCAACCTCTATCCCAAGGGAAAAACCAGTGTTGCCTGAGTAGGAAGAAAAAAAGTCAGCGTTAAGAGCAGCAACTATATTTTCCTTAGTACCGGCAAGGTTTGAAACTGTTTCAAGTTTATCAATTCCATCATCTGATTTTAACAGTTTAAGTGATGTATTACTGTCAGTAAGATCGGCTTTTATATAAGAATAGGTTACACTAAAGTCGGAACGAAATTCCTTAACTTTTGTAAGCGTAATACTCTCTGATATCGGTATAACTTCCTTGTAACTGTATATGGTAGAAGCGTTAGCAATATTAATGTTTAAAACAAGCAAAAAACATATAATTAAAAGTAAAATTTTCTTCATTTTTATCCTCCTGTAAAAAAATTTAAGCCTTTAATTTATTTTAACACACAAGGGCTTATGATTCAACAAAAAAATTGACTTACCATTTATTGTAGTGTATAATTAAAGGTAGATTTATTTGATGCTGACAGTTATACTTAAGATAGGAGATGAATCGAATTGAGCAGTGCATATATAATGGTTGTTGCAGGTATACTTCTTGCAAAAGGTCTTGGCTTTTATCGTGATATGGTATTTGCGAAAACTTTCGGCACAGGGGTAGAAGCAGATATATATTTCCAGATTTTCGGTCTGGTAAATCTTATTTTCACAGGTATTGGTGTAGCCCTTTCTACACTGGTTATAAAAAACATCAATAAGAGTGAAAATCTGGGCAAAGAAAGAGCATATGTAGCAGATTTTTTAAGGAAAACCGTTTTATCCCTTGTAGTTGTATGTTCTTTAATGGCTCTTTTTGCTCCTACGATAGTAAATATAGTTTTACCTGAAATATCAGGTGCAAATCTTAATTTAGCCGTTAAACTTACATATGTTATGATTCCGTCTTTGATGTTTGTTGTTGTGGCATATGTTATTTCAGGAGTTTTACAGAATGAAAGAGTGTTCTTTATTACTTCTGTAATGAGTCTTCCTTTTAATGCTGTTATAATCATTGCGCTTATGATTCCTGGCATTTCTATTTTAAATGTAGGTATCGTAACAACTATCGGATGGTTTCTTCATATTCTTATTTTGCTTCCGTCTTTTTATAAGAAAAAATACTTATTATTTACAATTAAAGAAAAATCGCAGATAAAGAAAGATAAAAACTTTGAAATTCTCTGGATATTTATTTCCAATATGATGTTCCAGATATGTTTTTATACTGACAGAGCATTCGTAGTAGGCTACGAGGGAATGGCAGCAACCTTTAATTATGCTTCAAATCTTTTTGTAACAATATCGAGCGTGTTTGTTGTGGCTATGTCTACTGTTGTATTTCCGTCAATATCCAAAAATTACGAAGAGGGAAATATAGATTATGTTAATGAACTTTTAAGATATATTATAACTATTATGACTGCTATTTTCCTTCCTTTTATAATGGTTGCTGGTCTTTTTGGCACAGATGTTATAAGGCTTGTATATGAAAGAGGTTCCTTTACTTCGGATTCCACTGTTGCAGTTGCCATTGTGTTTTTTGTTTACAGTTTAGGAATTTTAGGATATGTTTCTCAGGAACTCTTTAATAAAATAATGTATCTTGCAGGTAAATATAAACATACAGTTATAGGAACTGTAATGATTATAATTTTAAACTTGATTTTTAACATCGCTGTTAAAACTTATGCTTTAGATACACCTATTACAGGTTCAGGGTTTACAACTGTTTCTTTATGGATAACTATTACAACATCCCTGCTTCTTATAGGCTACGCAGTTGTTATTGCCTTCGGTATTAAAAAAGTGGTCGGCCCTTATTTTAAAAAAGATTTAGTTGTAGATTTATCAAAAATTTTTATATCAGGTTGCTTTGCAATCTTAACATACTTTGTATTTAATATATTTCTTCCTGATTTTACGCACGGGAAATTGACTTTTGTAATCCCTCTTTTTGCGTGTGCAATTATCTATCTTTTGGGGCTTTATATTACAGGAATACTTAAAAAACTTATGAAAAAAATATAAGAAAGGGTATTATATATGAAAAAATTTGTTATAAAATTTATACCATGGGTTTTACTTATTGTGATGTTTGCTCTTCTTATTCCTGGAATAACATTAAGGGTTACATCCGAGGAGAAAAACAATAATGTTATTATTTCATTTAACTATGACGGAGCAAGTACCAAACTTACTGAGTCTAAACTAAATGATACAGTTTTAAATTTAAAGAATATGGGTGTAAATTCTCTTTCAATTATGGAGGATAACATTAACTATTTCGTATCAAAAGGGGATCTTACCTGTATTAAATATAATGTCCTTTGCCATAAATACGACGAGCAGAGTGTTAAAATTGCCGAAAAGATAAAAAGCGAATTTCCTGATATTTCTTATGACAGCCATGTTGTTCTTATCGGAAAGGAAAATATTAAGGAACGATTTAATAATGAGGTGCATCTAAGATATGGCGATGATGAATATAAAAAAATCGGCAGTTTCGACAACCTTGATATATATGTCTTCTTTGACGGAAGAAAGCAGTTATGGGATTATCCGATAGGTTATAGCGAAGAAAAAATTGCAGCCTTAAAAAATGAAGGTTTTAATATTGTACTTATCCATAAATTAAAAAATGCAGTTAAAACAGAATATATTGATGAAATAGAAAAACTGATAAAAAAATATGATATTAAGTATCTTAACCTAAAAGAAGATACATCAATGGACAAAAAATATAATAACGAAGAAAACTATAAAAAAATGGCTGATGTTATAAATAATAATGATTTAACATTAGTTGTTACAGAAAATGTTAACCAACTTTCCAACCAGAAGTTTTACGGATATTCATATGTATATGATGAAGTAATGAAAAAGGGCGGTTCAAATAAAATTCTTCGTTCATATGAAACATATGATGAAACACAGGCAGATGAAACAAAATATAAATTCCGAGTTGAGCAGTTTGTCAATTCAACTGTTGACAGAAATATCAGATTTGTAACAGTTACACTTATCGAGCCTGAAGGTGTAACTTATAATGAGTGTGCAGATAATACCTTAAAGGCTGTAAAACTTTATAAAGAAAAAATTGAGGATATAGGCTTTAGCGTAAACTTAACTTCCCAAAAGGTAGATTATAATGCCAATAAACCGTTTAATTATGCAGTCTGCTTAGTTATTATGATTATGTTTATGCTTTTAGCATTTAATATGATTTTGGGTAGTGCAAGTTTTAAATTAACCATAGTTGCACTTGTGCTTTCATTAGTAGCATTTTTGGGTACATTAACTGTTATACCCGAACCGATTTTAGCATTATATCCAACTGCATATTCGGTTATTCTTCCTGCATTTTGTTCTACACTTACACTAAGTTTTATAAAAAGGTTTAAAGATAAACTTTCAGCCTTGCTTCTTGCAATTTCATCAATAGCGCTTGTGTACAGTGTAATGCTTATCGGAGCAGTAGCACAGGGAACAATGTTATCTGGTATAGACTATTATATAAATAACGATATATTCAGAGGCATAAAACTTTCGCTTATCGTTCCTACTCTTTATACTGCTGTTATTTACTACTTTATGTTTATAAAGAATGAAAAAACATCTGTAATAAAAGATGTTAAAAATGTTCTTAACGCAGATATTAAGGTGTACTGGGTTATCCTTGCAGGTGTTTTAGGTGCAGTAGGGGTTTACTATATCATAAGAAGCGGAAATGTAAATTCAATAAGTTCTATGGAAAAACTTATGAGGTCTACCTTAACCGAAATTTTCTATGCCCGTCCAAGAACCAAGGAGTTTTTAATTGGTTATCCTTGCTTAGTTCTTTTTGCGTACTATGTAAAAAATTGCAATGTAAAATTTATAAACTGGGCATTGGCTGTGGGTGCATCAATTCTTATAACATCTGTAAGCAACAGTTTCTGCCATGTATTTACTGACTTTTTTGTTATAGTCGAGCGTACTTTAAACGGTTTATTTGTTGGTATGATTGTTTCGGCATTTGTTTATACAGGAAATATTATTCTGTTTAAAGTAATTGATGTTATTTCAAAAAAATATTTTAAAAAGAACTAAACTAAAAAACAATTTGGGGATGAAAAAATGGCAGATGTTGTTATATCCGGATATCACGGATTTAAAAACAGCGGTGACGAAGCATTGCTATATGCTATACTTACTACTTTAAGAGAAAAAAAGCCAGATATAGATGTTACCGTTTTATCAAAAACACCTGAAGAAACTGCCAGAGTATATGATGTAAAATCAATTTCAAGATACAGTTTCTTAAAAATACGAAAAGAAATGAAAAAATCAGGTATGCTTCTTTTCGGTGGGGGAAGTCTTTTGCAGGATGTTACAAGCAGTAAATCTTTGATTTATTATCTTTTGGTTATCTTACTTGCGCAAAAATGCAAATTAAAAACTATGCTTTATGCAAACGGAGTCGGCCCTATCAATAAAAAACTAAACAGGAAACTTGCCTCTTTTATTCTTAACAGGGTGGATATTATAACCCTAAGAGATGATAAATCTGACGAAGAGTTAAGAAATATGAAAGTAGTAAAACCTAAAATAGTTATTACTGCCGACCCTGCTTTTACTCTTGACGCAGACAATTCCCTGTCAGGAAAATATTTTACAAATATGGCAGGTGTTCCGTCGGGGACCAATTTGTGCGTTATATCACTAAGGGAATGGAAAAATGCCATTATAGGTTTTGAAGAAAAGGTTGCAAAGTTATGCGACTTTATGGTAGAAGAATATAATATAAGCCCTCTCTTTGTTCCTATGCAGTATCCTGTTGACCTTGAAATATCAAAAAAGGTTATTTCGCTTATGAAAAATAAGGCATATGTTATAAACAGAGAACTTACAGTTCCTGAAATGTTTTCAGTGCTTTCCGAAACGGAATTTGTTATAGGGATGAGGCTTCATTCGCTTATATATGCGACAACACTCGGTATTCCTGCAATGGCTTTTGTATATGACCCTAAAATAAGTGCATTTATGAATTCTCTAAACCAGCCAGACTGGATAAATGTTGAAACAATGGACTTGGACAAATCAAAAGAGATTTTACAAAGGGTTATTACCGAAAGGGAATTAAGAAGAGAAGAGATAAAGAAGACCAATAAAATTTTAAAAAAATTAGCCAAAGAGAATGCTGACTATGCGATGGAGTTAATCAATAAATGTACAAAAAAATAAGTGTGTAACTGCTTATTTTTAAGTTAAATAACTTGACAATTTATACCTTATATGGTACTATATGATAAAGATTATTTGGGAGGTTTTTTATTATGTTAAAGAAATTTTCACCTACATTATGGAATACAATCGGTATACTTATGATAGTGATAGTTGTTGCATTGCATTTTCTTCCTTTCTTTGTTGTTGAGGGTGATGCAATAAGCGTAAATCCTGTAGCAGACGGTAAAGAAACACTTTCATTATTTTCATATGAATGGTTACCTGAAACATATCCTGGGGTTTTAGATACTGCTAAATCATTATCTTCTGATTATGATATGTTAATGAATAATATTATTTTATTACCTAATCTTCAGTGCTTACTTGCAATTCTTGCTTTAGCGTTATACATTTTCCAGAGAAAAACATATATTGCTGCTATTACTCCTGTAGTTATAAGCATAATTGGTGTTATTATGTATATCGCAGTTCCTGTATTAAGATGTGGTCTTTTATGGCAGGTGCATTTAGTAGTTCAGGTTGTTGCAACAGTTGTTACAGGTCTTGTATTAGGTCTACATATTGCCAACGCATCAAAACCTAACAAAAAATAAATAAAAAAAGTGTTGACATTTTAATTTATATATGATATCATTTTCTGGTAGCAAGAAGAAGTTTTCCGCTTCTCACCTTAAAGCAAATGCGTGTTTAAGGTTTAGATGACTTTGATTATTTTGACGAGCGGAATATTTCTGCTCGTCATTTTTTGTGTAATTCACAAAGAATTCAGATTATGCTGATATTTTAATTTTATGGAGGTGCTTTCCTATTAGTAGCAAGGAATTACAAATCAACGAATCTATTAAAAATGCCGAAATCAGGGTTATAGATTCAGATGGTTCGCAGCTTGGTATTATGTCATCAAAAGAAGCCTTAGAAGTTGCAAGTGGCAAAAATCTTGACTTGGTTATGATTGCCCCACAGGCAGAACCGCCTGTATGCAGAATTATGGACTATGGCAAATACAGATTTGAACAAGCGAAGAAAGAAAAAGAATCTAAGAAAAACCAAAAAGTTATAAGTGTTAAAGAAGTAAGGCTTTCAATGTCTATTGATACTCACGATTTTAATACTAAACTTAATCAGGCAGTTAAATTCCTTAAATCAGGAAATAAAGTTAAGGTTTCTGTTAAATTCAGAGGAAGAGAAATGGCGCATACTGAACTTGGCTTGAAACTTTTGGAAAGATTTATTGAAGGGGCTACCGATAGTTGTGTTGTAGAAAAGCAACCTAAAATGGAAGGCAGAAATATGGCGGCTTATTTAGGCCCAAAAGCATAAGCTAAAAATTTTAAAAGAATATATTATAAAACCGAGAGGAGCGAATTAAAATGGGAAAAATTAAAACTCATAGAGGAGCTGCAAAAAGATTCAGCTTAACAAAATCCGGTAAAGTTAAAAAAACAAGTGCTTTCAGAAGACACATTTTAACTAAGAAAACCACAAAAAGAAAAAGAGCTTTAAGAAAAATTTCTTATGCATGTCCTGCAAATGAAGCAGTTATCAAAAAGTTAATTCCTTACAAATAAGATTAAGAAGTGATTGGAGGTAAAAGTCAATGGCTAGAGTTAAAGGTGCTATGAACACCAGAAAAAGACATAAAAAGATTTTAAAATTAGCTAAAGGTTATAGAGGTGCTAAAAGTAAACTATATAGAACTGCCAACCAGGCTGTTATGAAATCATTAGTTTACTCTTACATCGGAAGAAAACAGAAGAAGAGAGATTTCAGAAAATTATGGATAGCAAGAATCAATGCCGCTGCAAGAATGAACGGTATCAGTTATTCAAGATTTATGAACGGTCTTAAAAAAGCAGACATTACTCTTAACAGAAAAATGTTAGCTGAAATCGCTGTTTCTGACGCTAAAGCGTTTACAGAATTAGTTGAAAAAGCAAAAGCAAGTTTATAATTAAAGTTTAAAAGAGTTTATTAGGTAAAAAATACCTGATAAACTCTTTTTTTTGCACAAAAAAAGTTTGGATTTCTCCAAACTTTTTTAATATGTAAGATTTAGTATAATCTTATAATAAACTTGAACTGTCAGCATCAAGATAGATGTTAACATCTTTTGATAATCTCATAATAGATGCAGGGCATTTTTCTGTGATTTCACCGTAAACTGTGTTTTTAACTGCTTCTGCTTTTGTAGGAGCAGGAACGATACAGATGTGGCAGTCAACATTTTTAAGAGTTGGAACAGTAAGAGTTAATGCGTGAGTAGGAACTTCGTCAATAGAGTTGAAGCATCCGTCATTAACCTGCTGCTGACGGCAAACATTGTCAAGTTCAACGATTTTAACCATTGCAGGGTCATTAAAGAATGCAACGTGAGGGTCGTTGAAAGCGATGTGTCCGTTTTCACCGATACCTAAGCAAACGATATCAGTAGGGTTATCTCTTAATAATTTAGAATATCTTTCACATTCTGCCTGAGGATCTTCTGCGTTACCGTTTAAGTAGTTAACAGTTTTGAAAGGTGCTTTTCCAAAAAGTCTGTCTTTTAAGAACTGACCAAATCCCTGAGGAGCACCTGCAGGTAATCCGATATATTCGTCCATATGGAAAGCATTGATTCTTGTGAAATCAATTTCTTCACATGCTAATAAACTTTCTAAAAATTCGTTCTGAGATGGAGCAGCAGCAAAAATCATATTGATTTCTTCTTTTTCTTTTAAAAGAGCAATAATTTTTGCTTTACAGTCTTCAGCAGCTGCTAAACCCATTTCTTTTCTTGTAGGGAATGTGTTTACTTTAAAACTTGTTTTTGCTAACATTTTGTCTTCCTCCATAAATATAAATTTTTTTCTATACACAATGATACCACTAATGGCACGTTTTGTCAAACTAAAATATAAGAGAATTAAGGCTTTTTTTAAAAAGTAATAAAATACAAATATTTCTAATATATATATATTAACCTGTACATAATTTACAAATTAGGGAGGATATATATGGAACAGTATAATGTGTTAGAAGATGTGGCAAAAAGAACGCAGGGAGATATTTACATAGGTGTTGTAGGTCCTGTAAGAACAGGTAAATCAACTTTTATAAAAAACTTTATGGACCAACTTGTTATACCTAATATTTCCAACGAATTTAAAAAGGAAAGGGCAAAGGACGAACTTCCTCAGAGTGCAAAAGGGAAGACGATTATGACCACCGAGCCTAAATTTATTCCAAACGAGGCAATTAAAATCAAAACACAAGATAATGTTAATTTTAATGTAAGAATGATTGACTGTGTAGGATATGTGGTTGATTCTGCATTAGGTCATATTGAAAATGAAGAGCCAAGAATGGTTAATACACCGTGGTATCCTGAGCCTATACCTTTTATAAAGGCGGCAGAACTTGGAACAAAAAAGGTTATATGCGACCATTCAACCATAGGACTTGTTATAACAACTGACGGGTCAGTATCAGAAATTGAGCGTGAAGACTATGTTGAAGCAGAAGAAAGAGTAATCGGCGAACTTAAACAAATAGGCAAACCGTTTGTTGTGCTTTTAAACTGCGTTAACCCGACTTCGCCTGAAAGTATAATGCTAAAAGAAGAACTTTCAAGGAAATATTCGGTTCCTGTAATGGCAATAAACTGCCTTAATATAACAAAAAATGAACTTTTGGATATTATAGGCGCAGTTCTTAATGAGTTTCCTGTTAAAGAAGTGTGGTTTGACACTCCTGACTGGCTATCTTCACTTGCGCCTACAAACTGGCTAAAGAGCGAAATTTGCCGTTCAATTAAGGAAGTTATAAAGGATGCTTATAAAGTCAATGATATAAGAAGTATTATAGATTTACTTAAAAATTATGATTTTGTAAAATATACGGGTATTTCAGACTGTAATCTGGGCGAGGGAACAGTACTTATAAAACTTGATTTAAAAGACGAATTATTCTATAAGATACTAAGCGAAAATACTGAACTTAGTATTGAGAATGATAAAGATTTATTAACAGTGTTAACCGAACTTTCAAAAATGAAAAAAGAATATGACAAATTCAGTTATGCAATGGCAGATGTTAACCGTAAAGGATACGGAATAGTATCTCCGTCAATAGACGAACTTACATTGGAAGAGCCTGAGATTGTAAAACAGGGTAATAAATTCGGTGTAAGATTAAAAGCATCTGCACCGTCAATCCATATGATAAAAGCAGATATTGAAACAGAGGTTTCTCCGATTGTAGGAACAGAAAAACAATCAGAAGAACTTGTACATTATCTTTTAAAAGAATTTGAAGCAGACCCTAAATCTATATGGTCGTCAAATATTTTTGGTAAATCTTTACACGAACTTGTTAATGAAGGACTGCATAATAAACTTTCTAAAATGCCTGAAGACGCTCAGGTAAAAATGCAGGAAACTCTGCAGAAGATTATAAACGAAGGCTCAGGTGGGCTTATTTGTATAATTCTTTAATAATTTAAAATGTTTATTAAAGGTTGACAACTGCTAAATTTAATGATATACTTTTAAAAAAATATATGTGCTAAGCGAAGGATGCAGGAAAAGGGTCAGCCCGCCGAAGGAGTAACGCTCTCAGGTGCTTTATATGGTAAAGACTGCAAACGGATAGCGCTCCGGAGAAGTCCATTCTTAAATTAAGAAAAGAGGATGCCGAAGGTGCAAAACTTACATTTGTAAGTTAATCTCTCAGGCAAAAGGACGGAGAAAGAAGTATTAAATTGCTTTATTTTACGGGGAGTTTTCTGTGTGTAAACTCCCCATTTTTTATTGTAGTTTAATAAACTCTGGAAGGGTTATCGTTTAATTTAACTTTAATCTTAGCAGAAGGAGAAAAAAATGGGTAATTTTTTAAGTAGTTTAACGGAATTTAATGATTCCATTAACAGTTTTGTATGGGGGAAGGGATTATATCTTCTTCTTGCAACAGGGATACTGATGACACTTGTTACCAAAGTTTTTCAGGTAACAAAAATTGGTCATTGGATGTCAGAAACATTGGGAAGTTTATTTAAAAAAGACGTTTCAGGTCATGTAAAGGGTAAATCAATTTCTCAGTTTCAGGCCTTATGTACAGCACTTGCCGCAACTATCGGCGTAGGTAATATCGCAGGGGTTGCCGCTGCTATTGTTGGTGGTGGTCCAGGGGCTGTGTTCTGGATGTGGGTTGCAGCATTTTTTGGGATGATGACAAACTATTCTGAAAATGTATTAGGTATTTTTTACAGAAGAAAAAATATTGACGGAGAATGGTCAGGCGGAGCAATGTATTTTCTTCAGGATGGGTTAGGAAGCAAAAAAGGATGCAAAGAAATCGGTAAAATTCTTGCTGTTTTATTTTCAATATTCTGTATCCTTGCATCATTCGGTATAGGCTCAATGGGGCAGATTAACAAAATAGTTGTTAATATTGTTTCTGCTTTTGATATTCCTTCTTTATCTTCAAATATTCTTTATGATACAATTTCTATGTATCATCTTGTTATAGGTATTGTATTATTTATTATTGCAGGTCTTATAATTCTTGGAGGACTAAAAAGAATTGCTAACTTTGCAGAAAAAGTTGTGCCTGTAATGGTCGTTCTTTTTATTTTAGGTTCACTTACTGTTATTTTAGTTAATATTTCCAATATAGGTGCCGCGTTTATATCTATATTTAAATATGCATTTACAGTTCCTGCTGCGCTTGGTGGTGCTACAGGTATTGTTGTTAAAGATATAGTTACATACGGTTGTAAAAGAGGGGTATTCTCTAATGAAGCAGGTTTAGGTTCATCTGTTATGGTTCACTCTAATTCCAATGTTATAGAACCTGTTAAACAGGGTATCTGGGGTATTTTTGAGGTTTTTGCAGATACTATGATAGTATGTACTATGACTGCTCTTGTAATTTTAACATCAGGTGTTATTGACTTAAATACAGGTGCATTAGTAGCAGAAGGTGCAACAGATGCAACTTTAGTTGCAAAAGCATTTTCAGGAATTTTCGGTATCTGGGGAGAAAGATTTATTGCTATTGCAATATTGCTTTTTGCCTTCACTACTGTTTTAGGTTGGGACCACTACGGTTCTAAAGCATGGGAATACTTATTTGGAACAAAATCTGTTAAGGCTTATAAAGTTCTTCATCTTTTAACAATGCTATGTGGTGCACTTTTAACTTCATCTTTAGCATGGGATATTTCAGACACATTCAACGGTCTTATGATGGTTCCTAACTTAATAGGTGTTATAGTATTATCAGGTCTTGTTAAAAAGATTACCGATAACTATATCGACAGAAGATTTAAAGGAAAAGATATTAAGCCTATGATTTCTGCATTTTCTGATATCCAGAAAGAACAGGAAGAAAAATTAAAAAATATGTAAAAGTAAAAAAAGGACGGTGTTTATACACCGTCTTTTTTAATTTGATTTTACATATTATCTAAATCTTTACTGTTAAGAGCAGATATTGAAGTAGAAATAGTTTTATCTTTTGCTTCCATACCGTATTGTTTAACAAGGTTATAATCTTTTGCGCTGTGAGATAAACAAGCAGGACCGCCTATACATCCACCATTACAAATCATTCCCTCAATAAAGTTTTCTTTAAGCAAACCTTTTGATGCTTTTAAAAGTACTGTCTTACAGTCATTGATACCGTTACATGATACAGGTTCGCATTTGAAATCTTCTTCTTTGATGCCATGCTCTTTAAGAGCCTGATTAACTGCTTCAGAAAGCCCTCCGCAGTGTGCAAATATTCTTCCGAAGTAAGAAGATGTTTCAAGAGATGTTTCGTTAAGTGATGCTATATCAATATTTTTTGCATCAAACATTGCCTGCATTTCTTCAAAAGTGATGGTGCAATCAACATATGGAGCAACACTTTCTTTTCTTGTTTCGCCTTTTTTGGAAATACAAGGGCCTATAAATACAGTTTTGGCGTCAGGGTCATTTTCCTTTATAATTTTTGAAATCTGAGCCATAGGGGATAAATTATGTGAAACATTTTCTTTTAATTTAGGGAAATGTTTTTCAATATATCCTACAAAAGCAGGGCAACAGGAAGAAGTTAAAAAGCCTTTTTCTGAAAGTTCCTTTGCTTCAAGAAAAGCAGTAACATCTGCGCCTTGTGCCGCCTCTACAACAGCGTGGAAGCCTAACTCTTTAATAGCAGAGATAACCTTACCCATAGTAATTTCGTTAATAGAAGAATACTGACTTGCAAGAGATGGGGCAATAACTGCATAAACTTTATATTTAGTGTTATTTTCTGAATCTCTTAAAATCTTTATTGCATCTGTTATAAATGATTTATCCACAATAGCACCAAACGGACACTGGTAAACACACGCACCGCAGGAAATACATTTTTCTTCGCTTATAATCGCCTTATGGTTTTCTTTGTTTATAGATATAGCCTTTGGCACACATGCTTTTACGCATGGTCGAACATTTTTTACAATAGCAGAATAAGGACATGCAGCAAGGCATTTTCCGCATTCTATACATTTTGATTTATCTATAACTGCTTTTCTGTCAACTATTCTTATAGCATCTTTAGGACAGGCATTCTGACAACGGTGAGCAATACATCCTCTGCAAGACGGAGTGATCTGAATTCCGTCGATAGGACATTCATCACAGGCAATTTTTAATACTTCAACCATATTTGTTGTAGTTCTGTCTCCACCTAAAGCAAGTTTAACTCTTTCGTTAACTATTGCTCTTTCTTTATAAATGCAGCAACGCATTTTTGCTTCCCCGTCGGGAACAATTATTTCAGCAATGTCAAGTAACTTCTGGGGCGTTAAATCATCATTGTAGGCTAATTTTGCCACTTCTTTTAACACATTATACTTAAGTTCCTGAACATCTGTATCAAAAAAATTCATAATTACCTCCTAAATTTCTTGGTTCATATATGTTTCGCCGTCCATATTCTTCCATGTAAACATTTTGTTTTCATATATTAAATATGAGTGAGGCGTATTTTCCTTTGGAATGGATATACTTCCGGGATTTAAATACAAAACTCCGTCTTTCTCTTTACAACTTGGAATATGAGTATGACCGCTTATAAATATATCTCCTTCAGACAGAGGGAGAGGGTTATCAATATTATATTTATGACCGTGAGAAAAATAAAAACAAATTCCATCAACCATTAAAACCAGATAGTCAGACATTATGGGAAAATTAAGCACCATCTGGTCAACTTCTGTATCGCAGTTACCTCTTGCACACAAGATTTTTTCTTTATAAGTGTTAAGAAAATTTATAACCTCTTTTGGCTGATAATCACAAGGAAGATTATTCCTTGGCCCGTGATAGAGTAAATCGCCTAAGAGAATTATCTTATCAGGGTTTTCATTATCTATTGCCTTTTTAAGTTCGTTTGAATAATATAAAGATCCGTGTATATCTGATGCGATAAGAAGTTTCATTTTATATCTCCTATTTATGATATAATCCTTTGCTTTCATATAATGCTTCGTAACTTACGTTAATTCCTAAACGCTTAAGAATTTTTTCGTCTTCTTCGCTTATAATAACCGAGAAATGAGCGTCGCTTCCCTTAAGTTTTGAAAGTTGCTCTTTTGCAAGATTTGCAGTAGGGTCGGTAAGCGCAGAAACTGTAAGCGCTATAAGAATTTCGTCAGTATGAAGCCTTGGGTTTTGATGTTTTAAATCATTGGTTTTTAATTTGCATATAGGCTCAAGAACGCAGGACGAAATAAGTTCAAGGCTTGAATCTATACTTCCCAATTCTTTTAATGCGTTAAGAATAAGAGCAGATGCAGCACCTAAAGTGTTTGATGTTTTTCCTGTAACAATTTTTCCATTAGGTAAAACCATCGCACCTGCAGGCATACCTGTTTCTTTTGCTTTTTTAAGAGCAACGGATACTGCAGGGTGGAATTTCGGAGTAATTCCTGACTGGTTCATAAGAAGTTCAAGTTTGGAAACCTGATTATCATTGTTTTTACCCTTGATTTTATCTACCTTTGCAGTAAAATATCTTCTTATAATTTCCATTTTGGAGGAAGTTTTACAAACTTCGTCATCTATTATGCAGTCTCCTGCCATATTAACGCCCATATCAGTAGGCGATTTGTATGGAGATTCACCCTGTATTTTTTCAAAAATAGTGCTGAGCACAGGGAATATTTCCACATCTCTATTATAATTAACTGCGATTTTTCCGTACGACTCAAGGTGGAACGGGTCAATCATATTAACATCGTTAAGGTCTGAAGTTGCAGCCTCATATGCAAGGTTTACAGGATGATTTAAAGGCAAATTCCACACAGGGAATGTTTCAAATTTTGCATATCCTGATTTTATACCATTCTTACAGTCGTGGTACAGTTGGCTTAAGCAGGTTGCCATTTTACCGCTTCCGGGGCCGGGAGCAGTTACAACAACAAGAGGGTGGGTAGTTTTAATATAATCGTTTTTTCCAAGCCCCTCATCGCTTACAATGTGGGCAACATTGGACGGATATCCTTCTATAGGATAATGCTTATAACAGGTAACACCGAGAATGTTTAGTTTTCTGATAAAATCGTCTGCCGCAGGTTGACCGTTATATCTTGTGATAACAACGCTTCCAACATATAACTGCATAGACGAAAAAACATCAATAAGCCTTAAAACATCGTCAATATATGCAATGCCAATATCACTTCTTATTTTGTTTTTTTCAATATCAGAAGCATTAATGGTTATAACTATTTCAACATCATCTTTTAACTTCTGAAGCATTCTTATTTTACTGTCCGGCTCAAACCCGGGTAAAACTCTTGAAGCGTGATAATCGTCAAATATCTTACCGCCAAATTCAAGGTAAAGTTTTCCACCGAACTGGTCAATTCTTTTTCTTATTTGTTCAGATTGAGTTTTTAAATACTTGTTATTGTCAAATCCTGATTTATTCATTATAAAAGTACCCCTTTTGTATATCTTTATAGATTATATCATAAACGAAAAGAATTTTAAAGTATTATTTTATATTTTTTTGTAAATAAAAAAATACTTTAAAAAAATGTTAACTTATGGTAATATTAAATATAAGGTGGTGTGTTATGCTTAAAATTAATTTGTTTTTACAAAGTATAAGCAGTCCTTTTTGGGACTTTATTTTTATAACCATATCAAATCTTATAACCGATATTCCCCTTGTTATTACCCTGTGTGTTATTTACTGGTGTATAAATAAGGAAAAAGGAATAAAAATTGGTTTTATTCTCTTAAACGGAATGCAGTTTAATTTTATTATAAAAGACATTTTTAAGGTTGAAAGACCGTATGTTAAAAATTCCAAGATAATAAATAAGGATATAGAATATGGCTACGGATATTCTTTTCCGAGTAACCATTCCCAGATTTCTTCTTCCTTTTTATTTTCATTTGCCAGATACTTTAGTATATCCAAAGTTTTTATTCCATCACTTATTCTTGTTTTAATGATTTGTTTTTCAAGGGTTTATCTTGGAGTTCACAGTATTTTGGATGTAAGTGTAGGCTTTATTTTAGGCATAACTTTTGTAAAGGTTTTAGGGAATATAATTGATAAGATAATTGAAAGTAAAAAATATTATCTTGCATTCTTATTTCTTATTTTAGGAATAATAGGAATGTTTGTATTTAAAAATGAAGACAGTTTTAAGATTACAAGTATATATTTTGGGGTTTTAACAGGTTTTTTAATAGAAAATAAATACATTGATTATAAAATTCCACAAAAAACAAAATATAAAGTAATAAACTTTATAATTGGAATATCAGGAATTGCACTTATATATATTTTCTCGCCTGATATTTTAAAATATTTTTTAATAGGTTTATGGGTTACACTTCCTGCACCTTGGCTTTTTAAAATCACAGAAAGGATTATTGAAAATGATAATAGAAAAAATAAATAACAGAATCAATCTTGTAAAAGTAAAAAATGATAAATTCAAAACTTTTACCGTAAGTTTTTATTTTCATAATAAACTTAGCGAAGAAACTGCATCTTATAATGCGCTTTTACCTTATGTTATGAAAATGGGCAGTAAAAATCATAAAGATATGGTCGATATATCAAACACTCTTGAAGAGTTATATGGAGGTATGTTTGACTGCAGTATAAGAAAAAAAGGGGAAGACCATATTATAGGATTTAGTTTTGAATTTGTATCAGATGCGTATATAAAAGACAACGATTATAAAGATAAAGTATTTGATTTTATTTTTGATGTTATCTTTAACCCTTTAACCGAAGACGGTGGCTTTAACAGTGAATATACTAAAAGAGAAAAGAAAAATCTTATAAACTATATCGAAGGTCTTATTAACGATAAGAAAGAATACGCAAACTTAAGAAGCACACAACTTATGTGCAAAGGGGATAACTATTCTGTTTTTGAATACGGAGATATAGAAAAAATAAAAAATATCACTCCAACAGAACTTTATAAAAGATATAAAGAAGTAATAGACTCATCAAGAATTGATATTTTTGTTATGGGCAATACTTCATTTTCTGATATAACCGAAAGAATCAAAGGTTTAGACCTTCCTGATAAAAATGTAGATTATCCTGAATGTAATCTTATGGAAGAGAGAGAAGAAGTAAGAGAAGAAAAAGAAGGGTTTGATGTAAATCAGGGTAAAATCAGTATGGGCTTTACCTTAGGGGAAAATAATAAATATGCCCTGTCAGTATTTAACAGTGTGTATGGAAGCGGAGCACATTCAAAACTGTTTAACAATGTAAGGGAAAAATTAAGCCTGTGCTATTATGCATATTCAAGAATAGATAATTTTAAAGGTATAATGAAAGTTAATTCAGGAGTAGAATTTGAAAACTTTAAAAAAGCATATGATGAAATTTTAGCCCAGCTTGACGATTTAAGAAAAGGAAATATATCCGATGAGGAAATAGAAGCATCTAAAAAATCGGTAATAAACAGTTTAAAATCGTTAAATGACAGTTTGTTCTCTTATGAAAACTATATATTAAACGGACTTATCAGCGGAAATTTAACCGATATAGACGAATATATACATCGTGTAAATAATATTTCAAAAAAGGATATTACAGATGTTGCAAACAATGTTAAACTTCACACAGTTTATTATTTAACTAAACACGAATAGAGGTAGCAGAATGATTTTCTCACAAATAAAAAACGAATTTTTAAATGAAGCAATATATAAGGGAGTCCATAAATCAGGGCTTAATGTAGTGGCACTTCCTAAAAAGGGTTTTTCCAAATACTATGCTATATTATCAACAGGATACGGGTCAAATGATGTATGTTTTAAAGATGATGAGCATAAAGAATTTATTGAAATTCCTGACGGAATAGCGCATTTTCTTGAGCATAAAATGTTTGAACAGCCTGACGGAACAAATGCCTTTGATAAATTTTCCCTGTATGGCGCAAATGCAAACGCTTTTACGTCATTTAACAATACAGCGTATCTTTTCCAGTCAACCGACTTTTTTAATGAAAATTTAGAGCATTTATTAAATTATGTTTTTTCTCCTTACTTTACTAAAGAGAATGTAGAAAAAGAGCAGGGAATAATAGGTCAGGAAATAAGAATGTATGATGACGACCCTGACTGGAGAGTTATGTTCAATATGCTAAAAGCGATGTACAGTGAGCATCCTATAAGAAGAGATATAGCAGGAACGGTAGAAAGCATATCAAAAATAGATAAAGATCTTCTTTACTACTGCTACAATATCTTTTATCATCCGCAGAATATGGTGCTTTTTATAGCAGGGGATTTTGATGTGGAAAATATTTCTGACATTTTAGATAAATGTGTGCCGGTAAAAGAAAAGGACTTTAATGCAATAAAGAAAGAATATAACGAGCCTGAGAACATAAATAAAAAGGAAATAACAGATAACTTAGAGGTTTCAATGCCTATATTTTCTATGGGGTATAAGGATAACTCAAAAATAATATTAGGAAAAGAGTTGGCAAAGAAAAATCTTATAACATCAATTATAGTAAAACTTTTTGCAGGGGATAGTTCTCCATTATATAAAAGAATGTATGACGAGGGGCTTATAAATGAAACCTTCTATGACGATATAACCATAAACCGTGATTATTCTTTTGTACAGTTTTCGGGAGAATCGCCTGAGCCTAAAAAGGTAAGAGAAGAAATATTAAAAGAAGCAAAAAGAATTAAAGAAGAAGGATTTAATAAATCAGATTTTCTAAGATGCAAAAAATTTATGTACGGTAAGTATATAAAATCATTTAACAATATTGAATCTATCGGTAATGCCTTTGCTTCAAACTTTTTCTTAAAGGTTGACTTGTTTGACTTTTTAGATGTATATGAAAGTATTACCTATGATGATATAATAGAAAGATTTAACGAACTGTTTAATGAAGATATGTTTGTTACATCCATTATTTTACCTAAGGAATAAAAGATTAAAAAAAGGATAGTGTAAATTGTGGAAAATGTTGTAAAATTCCCGGGCCTTGGTCTATCATTTAATATAAACAGAGTGGCAATTCCCAAAAGTATTATAGGAATTGATATATATTGGTATGCCGTTATAATAACATTGGGCATAGTCCTTGCATATTTATACTGTATAAGAAGGGGCAGCAAAGAGGGAATAGATAAAGAAATTTTTACTGATATACTCCTGTGGGGTATTCCGTCTGCCATAATAGGAGCGAGGCTTTATTATGTAATATTCAGATGGCAGAACTATGTTAATAATCCAATGAAGATTTTTGCCTTAAGAGATGGAGGACTTGCAATATACGGAGCAATAATCTTCTCGGTTGTTACAGTTTTTATTTATCTAAAATCAAAGAAAATATCGCCTTATAAGATATTTGATATATGTGTTATCGGTCTTCTTATAGGACAGGCAACAGGCAGATGGGGAAACTTTTTTAATCAGGAGGCGTTTGGAAGTAACACTACTTTAAAGTGGGGAATGATTAGTGAAGAAACAATAAGTTATCTATCTTCTCTTAAACTTAAAGGATATGATGTTGACCCTTTAATGCCCGTTCATCCAACCTTTTTATATGAGTCTCTATGGAATATAATTGGAATAATTATTTTACATAATTATTCCAAAAAGAAAAAGTTTGACTCTGAGATTTTTATATTGTATATTATATGGTACGGACTTGGAAGAGTGTTTATAGAGGGACTAAGAACTGACAGTCTTTATTTTTTCAATATAAGAGTATCTCAACTGGTTGGTCTAATATCAATTATTGTCGGTGTTGTTTTCTATATAATAATGTATAAAAAAAGGGTAAAAAATGAAAAGTAATGTTTTATATTGGGTGTGGCTTTCTTTAAAAACCCCTCCTAATAATTTATGTATAAGAAAACTTATAAAAGAAGTTCCCGATGCAGAAATAATATATAGTATGGGAGAAAAAGAATTAGAGCAAATACCGTATCTTAATAAGGTTTCTTTTATAAAACTTCTTGATAAAGATTTGGAACCTGCAAAGAAAATTGTTGAAAAATGTGAAACTAACGGTTATAATATAATCTGTTATGCCGAGGATAATTATCCTAAAAGGCTTGAAAATATTTGTGATTTCCCTGTTGTTTTATACCACAGAGGAATGTTTTTTGATTTTGATAATCTTTTGTGTATTTCAGTTGTAGGAACAAGGGAACCATCAGGATATGGAATAAGCATTGCCAAAAAGATATCACGCGAACTTGCGTATAATAACGCTCTTGTTATAAGTGGTATGGCATTTGGTATTGACGCTAATGCGCATCTTGGAGCAATGAGTATAGATAAACCTACAGTTGCTGTCTTAGGCTCTTCAATAGATAAGCCTTCTCCTAAATCAAATAAATATTTATACGATTATATGCTCTATAACGGATGTGTTATTTCAGAATATCCGCCCGAAAGTGTTACTAACCCTTCAAATTTTGCAATAAGAAACAGAATTATAAGTGGCTTATCTCTTGGAACATTAGTGGTAGAAGCGGGTAATAAAAGTGGCTCTCTTATTACTGCTAACTTTGCCTTGGAACAAGGCAGAGATGTGTTTGCAGTTCCAAGTTCTCCTGATAATGTAAAAGGTATGGGTACAAATAAACTTATAAAAGAGGGCGCGATACTTACTTTGGATGCAACAGACATTTTAGATGAATATAAAGGAATGTTTGAAAGTATAAATATTATAAAAACTTTTAGTGAAAATACATATAATAATTCTTTTAAAAAAGAAGATTTTATTTCTAAGTTTACCGACCTTACTCCTGTTGAAAAAGAGGTCGCATTATCTTTGGAAACATACGAAACTACTGCAGACGAAATTTCAAAAAAATCAAAACTTCCCGTAAGTTATGTGCTTTCAGCGCTAACTATGTTAGAAATTAAAGGTGTAGTTAAATCTGTTGTCGGAAACAGATTTATCTTAAATATATAAAGAGGTGTACAAATTGTCAAAAAATCTTGTTATTGTGGAATCTCCAGCAAAGGCAAAAACAATTGAAAAATATCTGGGTAAAGATTTTAGTGTTCTTGCTTCTATGGGGCATTTAAGAGATTTGCCTGAGAAAACTCTGGGCGTTGATATAGAAAGAGGTTTTACTCCTAAATATCAAGCCATAAAGGGTAAGAGCGAACTTATTAAAACCTTGAAAAAAGAAGCAGAACTTTCAGATAAAGTGTATCTTGCTACCGACCCTGACCGTGAGGGAGAAGCAATATCCTGGCATATTGCAAGTATCCTTGGACTTGAAGATAGTAAGATGCTAAGAATAACATTTAACGAAATAACAAAAAATGCGGTAACCGACGCTGTTTTAAACCCTCGTACAATAGATAAAGATTTAGTTGATGCCCAACAGGCAAGAAGAGTTTTAGACAGAATAGTAGGTTATAAATTAAGCCCTCTTCTTTGGAAAAAAATAAGAAAAGGTCTTAGCGCAGGAAGAGTTCAGTCGGTTGCAACAAGAATTGTCTGCGACAGGGAAGAAGAAATTGAAAAGTTTAAACCTGAAGAATACTGGACAGTAAATGCCAAACTTAAATCATCAAAAAATAAATTTTTCACAGCAAGATTAGAAAAAAAAGACGGAAAAAAACTTACACTTAAAAATGAACAGGAAACAAAAGCAGTTCTTGAAATTTTAAAGAATGCAAAGTATGTTATAAACAGTATAAAGCAAACCAAAAAAATAAGAAAACCTGCTGCTCCGTTTGTAACAAGTACACTTCAGCAGGAAGCATCAAGAAAACTTAATTTCACCTCTAAAAAAACCATGTCTGTTGCCCAGACTTTATATGAAGGTATAAATATAAAAGGAAAAGGCCTTATAGGTTTAATTACCTATATGAGAACAGACAGCCTAAGAATATCAGACGAAGCAAAAAAAGCGTGTGTAAGTTATATAATGAGTAACTTCGGACCTCAGTACGCACCTAAAGGATATAATGAATATAAATTAAAAAACAGTAATGTTCAGGATGCTCACGAAGCAATAAGACCGTCAGATGTGTTTCTTACACCGGCGTTTGTTAAAGACTCTCTGACAAATGACCAGTATAAACTATATAAACTTATCTGGGAAAGATTTGTTGCATCCCAGATGGTAAATGCATTGTTTAATTCAACTATGGTTGATGTTAGTGCAGATAATTTAACCCTTAAAGCAACAGGCTCTCAAATGATATTTGACGGGTTTATGAAACTTTATATTGAGGGTACGGATGATGAATCAGATGAAGAAAATTCACAGATTCTTCCTGAACTTACAAAAGGCGAAGAAGTTGAACTTTTAAAATTAAATGATAAGCAGAATTTTACAGCCCCACCGTCAAGATATACCGAAGCAGGGCTTATAAAGATAATGGAAGAATACGGTATAGGAAGACCAAGCACCTATGCCCCTACAATAAGCACAATTCTTCAAAGAGAGTATGTTGTAAAAGAGGGTAAAGCCCTTAAACCTACTGAACTTGGAAGAATTACAACCAACCTTATGAAAGAAAACTTTGCCGATATAGTCGATGTTTCATTTACTGCAGGGATGGAAGAAAAACTTGACAGTATTGAAAACGGTAATGTTGACTGGGTTGAAATTATAAAAGAATTCTACGGTGATTTTGAAGAAACTTTAAATAAAGCGCAGAATATAGAAAAAGTTAAAATACAAGACGAAGAATCTGATGAGATATGCGAAAAATGCGGAAGAAAAATGGTTATAAAAACTGGAAGATTCGGCAAATTCTTAGCATGTCCTGGTTTTCCTCAGTGTAAAAATGCAAAACCGATAACAAGCGAAGTAAAAGATGTTAAATGCCCTGTTTGTGAAGGCAAAATTCTTGAAAAGAAAAGTAAAAAGGGCAAAAAGTATTACGGTTGCGAAAATAACCCTAAATGTTCATTTATGACATGGGATGAGCCGACAAACGATAAATGCGAAGTGTGTGGAAATATAATGGTTAAAAAGCGTTATGGAAGAGGCTCTAAACTGTATTGCTCAAATCAGGAATGTGAAAATTCCCTTTCTAAGAAAACAAAAAAGGATGCAAAAAATGAAAACAGTTAATGTTATCGGGGCAGGTCTTGCAGGATGCGAAGTAGCGTTTAGACTTGCAAACGAAAATATAAAAGTTAATTTATATGAACAAAAGCCGGAGAAAAAATCTCCGGCTCATTCTTCTGATAAATTTTGTGAACTTGTATGCAGTAATTCATTAAGAGGCAATGTTTTAAGTAATGCAGTCGGCCTTTTAAAAGAAGAAATGAGAATGCTTGGCTCTCTTGTAATAGAGAGTGCCTACATAAATCAGGTTCCTGCAGGAGGAGCACTTGCAGTAGACAGGGAAAAGTTTTCAGAGTATATAACCAATAAAATAAAATCACATCCTAATATCAATGTTATCTATAAAGAAAAAGAAGAAATAGATGAAGATGAATATACAGTTATTGCTTCAGGACCATTAACATCGGACAAGCTTTTTTCAAATATCAAAAAACTTACAGGAAGCGATGACCTTTATTTTTACGATGCCGCAGCACCTATTGTCTCTTATGATTCAATAGATATGTCCAAAGCGTTTAAAGGCTCCCGTTATAATAAAGGGGATGCAGATTATATTAACTGCCCTATGACAAAAGAAGAATATGATGCCTTTTATGAAGCACTTATAAATGCCGAATGTGCGGAACTTAAAGCGTTTGAAAAAGAGGTTGTTTTTGAAGGGTGTATGCCGGTTGAAACTATGGCAAAAAGAGGGTATAACACACTATTATTCGGGCCTTTAAAACCTGTTGGCTTAAGAAGTGAAAGCATGGAAAAAGATGCTTACGCTGTTGTTCAGTTAAGGCAGGATAATAAAGAAGCCACAATGTATAATATTGTAGGTTTCCAGACTCATCTTAAGTTTTATGAACAAAAAAGAGTATTTTCTATGATTCCTGGGCTTAATAATGCAGAATTTTTAAGATACGGTGTAATGCACAGGAACACTTTTATAAATTCGCCGAAAGTTCTTGATAATCATTATAAACTTATAAATAATGATAAAATATATTTTGCAGGTCAGATTACAGGCGTTGAAGGATATGTCGAATCTGCCGCAAGTGGTCTTTTAGTAGGTATATATCTTTCAAGGCTTTTAAACGGTAAAGAAATAAGTGAGTTTTCTTCTGATACCGCAATAGGTGCACTTTCAAATTATATATCAAATAAAACAGTAGAGAAATTTCAGCCGATGAATATAAATTTTGGCATTATAAACCCTCTTGGTTACCGTGTTAAAGGTAAACAGGAAAAAAATCTTGAAATTTCAAAAAGAGCACTTTTGGAAATTGAAGAAAAAATTAAAAATAATTTAATATAAAAATTAAAGACAGTTCGAAACCATCCTGTCTATAAACAAAACTAAGGAGTGAATAAAAATGAATATTAAAAATCTTGCTAAAACTGCAGTTGTGGCTGCCCTTTATTGTGCTATGACTTTAACATTGGCACCAATAAGTTACGGAATAGTTCAGTTAAGAGTATCAGAAGTTCTTACAGTGCTTCCTGCTTTTTCCAAACATTCTGTTTTTGGCTTAACTCTTGGATGCTTTGTATCCAACTATATAGGAATGTCATTTACAGGCAGTGCAGGAATAATTGATGTAATCTTTGGAACACTGGCAACTTTTCTTGCAGCAATCTGTTCTTATTATTTTAGAAAAAACAAATGGCTGGTTGCTTTGTTCCCTGTGTTGTTTAACGGTGTTATAGTAGGAGGATATCTGCATTTTATTGCATTTAATACAGTAAATATATTTTTATGTATGCTAAGTGTTGCATTAGGGGAAGGGATAGTAACATATATACTCGGTATCCCTTTTATAAACTTTATATTAAAACATAAGAAAATAGGAGAAATTCTTAATGATTAATATTGAAAAATATCTTGACAAAGTGGAAAAACCGTCTCGTTATGTTGGGGGAGAATATAATAGTGTGGTAAAAAACAAGGATGATGTAGATATCCGTGTTGCATTCTGTTTTCCTGATACATATGAAATTGGTATGTCTCATCTTGGCTTAAGATGTATATACCACGTTCTTAATAATATACCTGATGTATGGTGTGAAAGAAGTTTTATGCCATGGACAGATATGGAAGAAGTAATGAGAAAAAACAATATCCCTCTTTACGCATTGGAATCAAAAGACAGTCTTTATGAATTTGATATGTTAGGGTTTACATTGCAGTATGAAATGAGTTATACAAATCTTCTTGCAATGCTTGATTTATCAGGCATACCTTTTTTATCTTCAGAAAGGGGAAAAAAGCATCCGATTATTTGCGCAGGTGGGCCTTGTGCAGTTAACCCTGAGCCATTAGCAGATATTGTAGACTTCTTTATGGTAGGAGAAGGGGAAGAAGTTTGGCAGGAGATTATAGATTTATATAGAAATTGTAAGAATGAGAATTTATCAAAGGATGAATTTTTATTAAAAGTTGCAAACATAAAGGGAGTATATGTTCCTAAATTTTATGATGTTACATATAAAGAAGACGGAACAATAGATAAAAGAACAACTCTTTTTGATGTACCTTCAGTAATTGAAAAAAGAGTGGTTGAAAATTTTGATATGTTACCTCATCCTGAAGAAATAATTGTGCCTTATACAGAGATAGTTCATGACAGAGTAACTCTTGAAATATTCAGGGGTTGTATAAGAGGTTGCAGATTTTGTCAGGCAGGTTTTATTTATCGACCTGTAAGGGAAAGAACACCTGAAAAATTAGTGGATATTGCCATAAATTCTTTAAAATCAACAGGGTACGACGAAGTATCATTATGTTCTCTTAGTACAAGTGATTATACTAAACTTGATGAACTTACTGATAAATTGATGGAATATACAGATGATAGAAAAATCAATTTCTGTCTTCCGTCATTAAGAGTGGATAATTTTAATTTGCCACTTGCAAATAAAGTTCAGAAAGTAAGAAAAACATCTTTGACTTTTGCACCTGAAGCAGGTACTCAGAAAATGAGAGATGTAATAAATAAAAATGTGTCCGAAGAGGATGTATTAAAAACATCTAAACTTATTTTTGAAAACGGATGGAACAGTGTAAAATTTTATTTTATGATTGGTCTTCCGTATGAAGAAGATGAAGATATTGTGGGTATAAAAGACCTTGCATATAAAGTTCAGGATACATATTATAGCATAGATAAAATGAATAGACCAAAAGGTGCAAGAATAACAGTAAGCACATCCTCTTTTGTTCCTAAACCGTTTACTCCGTTTATGTGGGCACCGCAGGACACTATGGATGAACTAAGAAGAAAACAGGATATCTTAAAAAGCGAAATGAAGTCTAAACTTATTAACTATAACTGGCATGATGCTGACCTTTCAATTTTAGAGGGCGTATTTGCAAGAGGGGATAGAAGATTATCTAAGGTTCTTATTGATGCATATAAAAAAGGATGTAAACTTGATGGCTGGAATGAACATTTTAAGTATGATTTATGGATGGAAGCCTTTAAGGATAATAATATTGACTATTCATTCTATAACCACAGAGAAAGAAGTTATGACGAAGTGTTGCCTTGGGACTTTATAGATGTGGGCGTTACCAAAAACTTTTTAATGAAAGAAAATGAAAAGGCAAAACAGGCAGTAACAACCCCTAATTGCAGACAAAAGTGTGCAGGGTGCGGCGTTACAAAACTTTGTGAGTGTAAGGAGTGCTTAAATGAATCTAAGAATTAAGTTTAATAAAACTAAAGATGCAAAATATATTTCTCATCTTGACCTGTTAAGAACCTTTAACAGAATGCTTATGAGAAGTATGCTTACACCCTCTTATTCTCAGGGGTTTAACCCGCATATTCTTCTTAATTTTTTGCATCCTTCATCAGTGGGAACAGAAACTTTAAACGATTGTGCCGATATTGTTATAGAAGGCGAATATGATACCAAAGAAGTTTTAAAAAATCTTAGAGAAGTTTCGCCTTTGGGAATAGAAATATGCGATGTAACAACTGATGATTCTTTAAAGTTTAATACTTTATGTGCTGCTATGTATACTGTAAAAATTGATACCAATAAGGATAAAGACGAAATAATTAACTTTTTAAGACAGGATGAAATTTTAATAGAAAAGAAAACTAAAAAGGGTATAAAAGAAGTTGATATAAAGCCTCTGTTTTTAAGTTATGAAGTGGAAGACAAAATTGTATTAAAACTTAAATTAAAAGCAGGAAGCAGCGAAAATCTTAACCCGCAACTTGTTTTAAAAGCCATGGAAAAACATATTGATAATATCAAAATATCAAATGTAAGAATTGTAAGGGAATATCTTATATCCGAAAACGGTGAAATTTTTTAAAAATATTAAAAATCAAAATCTCCATAAAAGTCATTTTATGGAGATTTTTGTAATATTTTGTATATTTTGCACAAAAACAAAGAAATTCTCTTAGTGCTTTTGACAATTTTAATAAAAAATGTTTGACATAATATTCTTTGTAATGTATAATATGTATGATAAACAAGTGGTAGGTGTTTTAGTGGAAAACAAAGGTGTTAACAATCCTGAAATAATCAATGGTGCAAAGTCAGGCGATAATGATTGTCTTAAGATAATATTTGATGAGTTCAGAAGTTATATCAGGAGTTTATCCAATAAATATTACCTTGCAGGTGCAGATAAAGATGATCTCGTTCAGGAAGGTATGATTGGCCTTTTTAAAGCGATAAGAGATTATGATTTTAGCGAAGGGGTTTTATTTTCTTCTTTTGCATCTTTTTGTATAAAAAGGCAGGTGCAGACTGCTCTTAAACTTTCTACAAGGAAGAAACATATACCGCTTAATTCTTCCATATCCCTTCATGCTCCTAAATTTTGTGAGGATGACGACGGAGATTCTATGGAATATTATGAGGATAAAAAAGAAATCAATCCTGAAGAGATTTATATAAACAATGAAACTTTTAATCAGCTTAATAAACTTTTATATGAATCTTTGAGTAAACTTGAACTTAATATTTTGATTTTATATAATCAGCATTTAAGTTATAAAGAGATTTCAGAAATTACAGGTAAAAGTGTAAAATCTATCGACAATGCGATTCAGAGAATCAAAAAGAAGATGGAAGTTATAAAAAATCAATATATGTCCATGTAGCTCATTGGCAGAGTGCTGTTTTTCGCGGGTATTTTTTTACTGTGGTTAATGGAGGAGACGGTTCGATTCCGGACGCTGGACTAAACAATATTTCTATTTTTTAAGGAGAGAAAACTATGTATCAAGACAAAACACTTATCTGCAAAGATTGCGGAAACGAATTTGTATTTACAGCAGGAGAACAGGAGTTCTACGCTGAGAAAGGTTTTGAAAATGAACCTGTTCGTTGCAAAGATTGCAGAGTGTCCAGAAAAGCAAGCATCCGTGAAAAAAGAGAACTTCACACAGCAGTTTGCGCAGAATGTGGCGGAGAAGCAAAAGTTCCGTTCATTCCAAGAGATGACAGACCAGTTTACTGCAGCGAATGTTTCAGCAAAAAAAGCGCTGAATAATTAAAAATATGTTTAAGCCCTGCGGGAGAATTATCCCTCAGGGCATTATTCATTTTGTTTTAAAAAAATGTTGCATTTACTATGTAACTTGTAGTATAATAATAAATAATAATGTGTAAATGGAGTGAATAAAATGAAAATAACAAAAGATACAATTATCGCAGACGTTTTAAAATTAGATGCAGACCTTGCACCTTTCTTTTTAGAAATCGGTATGCATTGTTTAGGTTGCCCTTCTGCAACCAGCGAAACTATCGAAGAAGCATGTGAAGTTCACGATGCAGACTGCGATTTATTGGTTAGTAAAATAAATGATTTTTTAGAAAAGGGGGCAAAATAAATTGACAGAAAAAATGTTGACATATAAGGATAAGCCTCTTTCACGTTGTGGCAATATGATTTATTACGGAGATTTTTCCGATAAGTATATTTCTATTATTGAAATTTTATCAGAAAAAGAGGAAAACGGAGTTAAAATTCCGTTAAGTCTTAGTATTAAACTTAATCAGAACTGTGGCAATTTAAAATTCAAGCCAATTAAAAAAGCAGAAAGAGACAGTTTGTATGTTGCTCTTGACCTTGCTGAATACTGGCTTAAAGAAGCTTTGGAGATGGATCCGTGATAGATTTTAAAAATCTTCTTAATTTAGAGTATATAATTGTACTTATTTTATCATTGGTAGCGTTTTTTATATCCATATCGTTTCACGAATTTGCTCATGGATATATCGCATATAAATTGGGGGATTCTACTGCTAAATTCAGCGGAAGACTCACTCTTAACCCCGTTAAACACTTTGACCTTTATGCAATACTCTTTTTTATAGTATTCCGTTTCGGATGGGCAAAAGGTGTGCCTATTGATTCAAGAAACTTTAAAAATGAAAAGCACGGTATGGTTTATTCTGCACTTGCAGGGCCATGCACCAATGTTATTCTTGCCTTTATATTTTTAAGTGTTGTTCGCATATTGGTAAATGTGGAGTTTAACTCGGATATAACTTATAATATTGCTTATTATGTAGTGCTTTTTTCCTGGCAGATGGTTCAGGTTAATTCAATGCTTGCAATATTTAATCTTATACCTTTGCCGCCTCTTGACGGTTCAAAGATATTTTATGCGTTTCTGCCCGACAGACTGTATTTTAAAATACTTTCTTATGACAGATATATGATGATTTTTTCTTTGATATTGGTATATGTTGGAGTTCTTGATAAAATTGTTTATACGGGCGTTAATAATCTTATATCAGTCCTTGAGAAACTAGTAGGAGTATTTTTATAAAAATGGAACAGATTACCTTTAAAACCCATGAATTTGAAGGGCCTCTTGATTTACTGTTGTTTTTAATAAAAGCAAATAAAGTTAACATTTATGATATACCGATTGTGGAAATATCCGAGCAGTATATAAAATATGTTAACGAAATGAAAGAGATGGACCTTGACTATACAAGCGAATTTCTTGTTATGGCAAGTGAACTTTTATATATTAAATCAAAAATGCTTCTTCCTGTTGAAAAAAATGATGACGGTGAGGTAATCGACCCTCGTACAGAACTTGTGGCAAAACTTTTGGAATATCAGAAATACAAAGAACTTTCTGAATTCTTAAAAGAAAGGGAAGATATCGGCAGGTTTTCTTTTGTTAAACCCCGTGCAAAAGTTAAGGGCATTAAATATAATAATGACGATTTGGATGTATCTCTTGTTGACCTTGTCAATGCCTTTCAGGATGTGGTGGACAGAATAGAGAGAAAACTTCCGCCGCCTAAAACATCTTTTGTGGGAATTGTTGCAAGAGAAGAGGTTAATCTTAAAGACAGAATTGATATAATACTTAAACATTTATCAAAAAATAAAAAAGTAGAGTTTGATGAACTCTTTATTACAACCTGCACTACAAGGCCGCAGATAATTGTAACCTTTCTTGGAGTGCTGGAACTTATTAAACTAAGCAAAATTACAGTTAAAAAATACGGTGATAATATGTATATCACATTAAAGGAAGAAAAATAATGTTAGGAATGGAAGATAAAGAGTTATATAACTCTATTGAGGCTCTTTTATTCGTTGCGGGAGACCCTGTATCAACAGATAAACTTGCAGAGGCTCTTGGAATTCCAATGGACGAATTAGAAGCCTTTATGCCTAAAATGCTTGACGAATACAATTATGAAAGAAGAGGCATAAAACTTATAAAACTCGAAAATTCTTATCAGCTTACAACCCGTTCGGAGTATTTTGATGCTGTTGTAAGAATGGTAACCCATAAACAAAAGCAGGTGTTATCTCCTGCGACTTTAGAAGTTCTCTCTATAATTTCATATAATCAGCCTATTACAAAAGCGGCTATTGAAAAGGTAAGAGGGGTAGACTCTTCTCACTCTCTTGCAAAACTTTTAGAAAGAGAACTTATCGAGCAAAGAGGAAGACTCAATGCACCGGGCAGACCTGTTTTATACGGTACAACAGACGAATTTTTAAGATGCTTTGGTCTGACTTCTTTAGATGAAATGCCAAATCTTAATGATGACTTATCCGAACTTGGAATGGAAACTGACCCTAATAAAGATAATGTTACATTTGATGAACTTGAGAAAAGAATGGAAGACGGAGAGTATGAAGAAGTAACTGATCCGTCATTTATATAATTTACATACGGAGGTGCTTAAAATGGCAGAACATCCTATTCAGGGAATAATGAGTACAGCATTGCAGAATATTAAAGAAATGGTAGATGTTAACACAATTGTAGGAACACCTGTTACTACTCCTGACGGTACAGTTATAATTCCTGTATCAAAAGTTGCATTCGGTTTTTGCGCAGGGGGCAGTGAATTTGGCAGTCCTGTTGTTAAAGAAGGCGGTCTTCAGTCTAATTTCGGCGGAGGCAGCGGCGCAGGGGTTTCTATTACTCCTGTTGCATTTTTAGTGGTTAACGGAACAAATGTAAGATTGATTTCTATGTCATCAGCATCTACTGCTACCGATAAAATTGTAGATATGATTCCTGAAATTTTAACAAAATTTAAGGAACTAATCAAAAAAGACAAAAAAGAAGAAACTATTAAATTCCAGAGCGATTTTGATAAAGAATTTGATGTGGAATAATTAACTTTTGCCCATTCATATACATATAAAAGACTGTATATGAATGGGTGATTTTTATGATAAAAAGGAATATTATTTTTACTTTGATATTTTTATTTGCAACCTTTACATGCTACGGAGCAGATTCAATTTCTGCAAAATCGTATGTTGTTATGGAGCAGTCTTTGAATAAAGTTTTAATGGCGAAAAATGAAAATGTAAGAATGAAACCTGCAAGTACAACAAAGATTCTTACTGCTATTTGTGCGCTTGAGGAAGGGAATCTTTCGGATATGGTAACTGCATCATATCTTGCAAGCAGTCAGGAAGGCTCATCAATATATTTAAAAAAAGGGGATAAACTCTCTTTGGAAAATATGGTGTATGGGCTTATGCTAAATTCGGGGAATGACGCAGCAGTTGCAATTTCTGAACATATAAAAGGAAATGTAGAGAAATTTGCATCTTTAATGAATAAAAAAGCAAAAGAAATCGGTGCAAAAAATTCTAATTTTACAAACCCCAATGGGTTAGACCACCCTGACCATTATGTAACAGCATATGACCTTGCTCTTATAACTTCATATGCCCTAAATTGCGAAAAATTTTCTGAAATTGTAAAAACTAAAACAAAGGTCATAAACGGAGAAAACGGTTTTAAAAGATTTTTAACAAATCATAACAGAATGTTAAATCAGTATGAGGGGTGTATAGGTGTTAAAACAGGGTTTACAAAAAAATCAGGAAGAACGCTTGTTACAGCGGCAGAAAGAGATGGTATAAAACTTGTTGTTGTTACTCTTAATGCGCCTGACGACTGGAGAGATCACGAAAAACTTTTAAACGAGGGGTTCTTAAGGGTAAAAAAAGAAAGAATAATAGAAAAAGACAGTATTGCAGGATACTCATTTGTAAAAGATGCATATGTAGATAAAGTTGATGTGCGTTTTAAAGAAGATTTTTACGGAGTGCTTATTGACGGTAAGAATGAATATATTGTAGAATGTAAATTTGATAAATTAAAAGCACCCATAAAAACGGGGGATAAAGCAGGGGAAGCAGTTGTTAAAATAAATAATAAAGAAATATATAAATGCGACCTTGTTGCTTCAAAAGAAATTGAAAGAACAAAAAAGGCGACATATATTGAATATTTAAAAAAGGTGTTTAGGGTATGGTAAGACTACAAAAGTTTATAAGTGAATGTGGATATACATCAAGGCGAAAGGCAGAAGAGATGATTCTTAATAAAAGGGTAAAGGTAAATGGTGTCATTGCCGAACTTGGTGTTAAAGTTGATGAACTTACAGACAGGGTTGAAATTGACGGGAAACTTATAAAAAAAGAAGATGAAAAAGTATATATAATGATAAATAAGCCGACAGGATATCTATCTTCCGTATCTGACGACAGGGGAAGAAAAACTGTGGTTGACCTTCTTAATATTAAAGAAAGAGTTTTCCCTGTGGGGAGGCTTGATTATGATACAGAAGGGCTTTTGATTTTAACTAATGACGGAGAATTTACCTATAAAGTAACTCATCCGAAGTTTGAAATAACAAAAACATATGTTGCAACTTTAAATAAAAATTTAATTAAAGAGGATAAACAAAAACTTTTAGACGGTGTTACAATAGAAGACTACATTGCAATAGCAAGTGTTATAGAAGAAATAAATGAAGAGAAAAAGGAAGTTCTTATAACAATATCTCAGGGTAAAAACAGACAGGTAAGAAAAATGTTTGAATCGGTTGGATATAAAGTTTTAAAACTTAAGCGAATAAGCATAGGAAACCTTATGCTCGGCAGTTTGAAAAGGGGAGAATGGAAGAAACTTTCCCAAAAAGAATTAGATAGAATTTTTAGCGAAAAATGTAAAAAAAACTATTGATTATCTGGTAAAAATAGGGTAGTATATAAATGATGGGTAAAAATGGGTTTATGGCTGAAATTTTGGCTTAAATCTTTACTTAATATAAAAAAATCAGGAGGGTATTATGGATAATCTTGAAAAACTAAAACTCTTCCGTGAAATGGCTGAAAATAAGAAAACAGCATCCGGAAGTGTAAGCGGGAAAAAATCCGCAAAAGAAAGATTGGAAATGTTATTTGATGACGGTACATTTATCGAAACAGATTCATTCTTAAAAAGCAGAAATGTTCTGACAGGTGAAACTAACTATGCTGACGGTGTTATTGCCGGTTACGGTACAGTTATGGGTAAACTTGTTTACGCATACGCTCAGGACTTTGGTGTTCTTAACGGTTCCATCAGCGAAATGAACTGTAAAAAAATTGCAAAAGTATATGACGCAGCTCTTAAAACAGGTGCACCTATCGTGTCTGTTATTGATTGCGGAGGTATAAGATTAGATGACGGTCTTGACGCGCTTTGTTCATATAACGAAGTTATGAAAAAAGCAGTGGACGCATCAGGTCTTGTTCCACAGATTTCAGTTGTTTTAGGTGTATGCGCAGGTAGTATGACATTTATTCCTGCAATTTCAGATTTTTCATTTATAGTAGACAAGCAGTCTGAAATGTACATCACAAGCAAGGAAGTTTTAAAAGGTGTTAACAATGAAGATAATGTAGATTTTGCTTCTGCATCATTTAACGGTGCAAACGGTTCTTGCGAATTTGTTGCAAAAAGCGAAGAAGATGCCTTTTTAAATCTTAAAAAACTATTAGGCCTGCTTCCTTCAAATAATTTTGAACAGGCAGAAATTACAGATACATCTGACGACTTTAACAGAGCAACCCCTGATATTATAAATATTATTCCTTCTGATGACAAATCAGAATACGATGTAAAAGATATTATAAAATCAGTTGCAGATAACTTTGATTTTATGGAAGTGTCTGAAACTTATGCTAAAAATATGGTAACAGGATTTATCAAATTAGGCGGAATTACCGTTGGCGTAGTTGCAAACCAGCCTAACGAAAAGGGCGGAGTAATTGATAATCTTGGTGCTAAAAAAGCAGCAGACTTTATCACAAAATGCGACAGTTTCAATATCCCTGTGCTTTCATTTACTGATTCTGAAGGTTTTGAATTATCTTTAGAAGACGAAAAATGGGGTATGATTAAAGACGTTGCTAAACTTGGTTATGCATTTGCATCATCAACAGTAGCAAAAGTTAATGTAGTATTAAGAAAAGCATATGGCGCAGCATACCTTTATATGAATTCTAAACAAATGGGCGCTGACCTTTCTTATGCGCTTCCAACTGCTGTAATCACAGCAGCAACTCCGGAAGTTGCCCTTAATATGTTATATGCAGACGAAATTAAAAAATATGACGACCCTAAAGCAGGCAGAATAGAAATTATGAATAAATATAAAGATGAAGTTGCATCTCCATACGAAGCTGCTAAACGCGGATATATAGATGATGTAGTTGACCCTGAATATTTAAGACCTGTTTTAGTAAGTGCATTTGATGTTCTGCTTACCAAAAGAGAAGATATTATAGACAAAAAACACGGTAATATGCCGTTATAATATGAGGTGGCAAGTATGGATAAAATGGGCGAAGGCGTAGTTGTTTTAGTTATTGGTATGACAATCGTTTTCTCGGTTTTAATTCTTCTTTGGGCAATTCTTTTAGGCTTTGAAAAAATCTTTTATAAAGCACCTGTGAAGAAAAAAGAAAAATCACAGGCTCCTGTTAAGAAAGAAGAAGTTTTGGAAGTAATCGAAACCCCTTATGAAGACGATTTGGAAATTATTGCAGTAATTACTGGGGCAATATGTAATATGACAAACAGTGATGCGTCAAAATTTAAGATTAAATCAATTAAAAGAATCAGTAATTGGAATAAATAGGAGGAAAAGAAAATGAAAAATTATATAATCAGTGTTAACGGAAAATCATATGATGTTACAGTAGAAGAAGTAGGAGCAGGAGTATCTTCTGCACCTGTTATGCAGTCTGCACCAGCAGTTGCTCCTCAGGCACCTAAAGCTGCGCCTCAGGCAAGTGCACCAGCAAACGGAACAAAAGTTGAAGCTCCAATGCCTGGTACAATCTTAAAATTAAATGTTAAAGTTGGCGATACAGTAAATGAAGGACAGGCTATTGCAGTTTTAGAAGCAATGAAAATGGAAAATGATATCCCTGCACCATGCGCAGGTAAAGTTGTATCTGTTAATGTTAATGTTGGTGGAACAGTTGAAACCGGAACTGTTATTGCTGTTATCGGTTAATAAAAAATAACAGTAAATAATAAGGGAGGTTTTGCTTTGAATATTATTGATAGTTTTTTAAACTTTATAAGCACAATGGGCATACTCTCTATCACATGGCAACAGGCTGTTATGATTGTTATATCATGCGTTCTTTTATATCTTGCTATTGTAAAAGAGTTTGAACCTATGCTTTTATTACCGATTGCATTCGGTATGCTTCTTACAAATATTCCAAATTCAGGTGTATATCATCCGGAATTTTTCCAGTTGCAGGAAAACGGTGCGTCAATGGTTCCGTTCTCTCAGATAATAAAGAGCGGTGGAATATTTGACTATTTGTATCTTGGGGTTAAGTTTGGTATATTTCCGCCTCTTATCTTTATGGGTGTTGGCGCAATGACAGACTTTGGTCCGCTTATTTCAAATCCTAAGATTTTATTCTTAGGCGCTGCGGCTCAGCTTGGTGTTTTCGTAACATTCTTTGGCTCATTACTGTTAGGCTTTACCGTAGAAGAAGCATCATCTATCGGTATTATCGGTGGTGCTGACGGTCCTACTGCGATTTTTGTAACCAAAACTTTAGCACCACACCTATTGTCTGCTATTGCTGTTGCTGCTTATTCATATATGGCGCTTATTCCTATTATTCAACCGCCTATTATGAAAGCGCTTACAACCAAAAAGGAAAGAGAAATTGTTATGAGTCAGTTAAGACCTGTATCAAAAACAGAAAAAATTATCTTCCCTATATTGGTAACAATAGTTATTGCACTTGTATTACCAGATGCTACAGCACTTGTTGGTATGCTTATGCTTGGTAACTTAATGAAAGAATCAGGAGTAGTTGAAAGATTATCTAAAACTGCTCAGAACGAACTTATGAATATTGTAACAATCTGCTTAGGCGTAAGCGTTGGTGCAACTGCAGTTGCAGAAAATTTCTTAAGTTTAAATACAATTAAAATTATAGTAATGGGACTTGTTGCATTCGGTATCAGTACAGCAGGTGGATTACTTCTTGGTAAACTTATGTGTAAATTATCAGGAGGAAAAATCAATCCTCTTATCGGTTCTGCAGGTGTATCTGCTGTTCCTATGGCTGCTCGTATGTCTCAGAAAGTTGGTCAGGAAGCAAATCCTAAAAACTTCCTTTTAATGCACGCTATGGGCCCTAATGTTGCAGGTGTTATCGGTTCTGCAGTTGCTGCAGGTGTATTCCTTGCAATGTATAAATAATGGAGGTAAATAAAATGAGTAAAGTAAAAATTACCGAAACTATCCTAAGAGATGCTCATCAGTCTCAGATTGCTACAAGAATGACAACTGATGATATCTTACCGATAGTTGAAAAATTAGATAAAATCGGGTATCACTCTTTAGAATGTTGGGGAGGAGCAACATTTGACTCCTGCTTAAGATTCTTAAATGAAGACCCATGGGAAAGACTTAGAAAAATCAAAGATAAAGCACCTAACACAAAACTTCAGATGTTATTTAGAGGTCAGAACGTTTTAGGTTACAGACACTATGCAGATGATGTTGTTGAATACTTCGTGCAAAAATCAATTTCAAACGGTATTGATATCTTAAGAATATTTGATGCTTTAAATGATGTTAGAAATCTTCAGACAGCAATTAAAGCAGACCAGAAAGAAAAAGGTCATGTTCAGGCTACTGTATGTTATACAATAAGCCCTGTTCACAATATCGAATCATTTGTAAAAATGGGTAAAGAACTTGAAAATATGGGTGCAAATTCTATTTGTATCAAAGATATGGCAGGTCTTTTAACACCTTATACAGCATATGACCTTGTTAAAGCAATGAAAGAAGAAATTAAAATTCCTCTTCAGCTTCACACTCACTATACATCTGGTGTTGCTTCTATGACTTACTTAAAAGCAATCGAAGCAGGAATAGATGTTGTTGATACTGCTATGTCTCCATTTGCACTTGGTACAAGCCAGCCTGCAACAGAGCCAATAGTTGCTACACTTCAGGGAACAGAGTATGACACAGGAATAGACCTTGATAAATTATCAGAAATCACTGATTACTTCAGTGCATTAAGAGAAAAAGCATTAGCATCAGGTCTTCTTGACCCTAAAGTATTAAAAGTTGATATTAACACACTAAAATATCAGGTTCCTGGCGGAATGTTATCAAACCTTGTTTCTCAGCTTAAACAGGCAGGTAAAGAAGATAAGTTTGATGAAGTGTTAAAAGAAGTTCCAAGAGTAAGAGAAGAATTAGGATATCCGCCTTTAGTTACACCTACCAGCCAGATAGTTGGTACACAGGCAGTTTTAAATGTAATCAGTGGAGAAAGATATAAAATGATTTCCAATGAAACAAAAGGTCTTGTAAAAGGCGAATACGGTAAAACTCCTGTAGAAATCAAGCCTGAAATAATTGAAAAAATTATAGGCGGCGAAGAAAGAATTACTTGCAGACCTGCAGATAAAATCGCTCCTGAACTTGATAAACTAAGAGAAGAAGCAAAACAGTATATGGAACAGGATGAAGACGTTTTATCATATGCATTGTTTGATAAAGTAGCAGTTAAATTCTTTGAGCAGAGAAAAGCAGCCAAATATAAAATGGATGTTGCTCATATGGATAACGAAAATAAAATTCATACAGTATAATTAAAAAGATGGTGCAATGCACCATCTTTTTTGTATTAAATTATTCACAATTTTGTAATATATTTGTATTTGAACTTTGTCGTATTTTGGGTTATAATGTAAATGGGTTTTTATACCCTTATATCTATCGAAAATGAAGGAGGCATTATGAAAAAGAAAAATATTATAGCCCTTATTTTATTTGTATTTTTTTTAGTAAATATAATTGCAATAATAATTCCTGTTTTTGTAAGAGCAGAGGATAACATTAAAGTTAAATATAATAATAAAATTATAAAATCTGATGTAGCACCTATAATACATAATGACAGGGTTTTAGTTCCTGTAAGAATGATATTTGAAGCCATAGAGGCAGATATCGAGTGGAACGCTAAAACAAGAGTAGTTACTATAATAAACGGCGAAGATACTATTAAATTTACTATTGACAGCGATATTGCATATGTAAATAAAACAAAGCATAAACTTGACACTGTTGCAAAAATTATTTCAGACAGAACTTTTGTTCCTCTAAGATTTATAGCAGAAAACAGTGGTCTTCAAGTTGACTGGTCAGATAAGGAAAGAACAGTTTATCTTAAAGATAAAGAAGATGAAGAAAAAGAAGAAGTTAAGAAAAATTATCTTTTAGATATATCTGTAAAAGATGATGAAATTACTTTAACCTTTAAAAATGAAGATATAACATTTAATTCTTTTTCTTTATCAGAGCCTTTAAGACTTGTAGTAGATATAGATAACTGTATAAGAGATACAAAAAAAGAGCCTGAAATTGATAGCGATTTTTATAAAACTTTAAGATATGCTCAGTTTTCTAACGATCCTATCGTTGTCCGTTTAGTTGCAGAACTTAATGAAAAGGTTGAATATGATTTTAAGGTAAAAGACAATAAACTTACAGTTAAATTCTACGAAAAAGGCGAAAAACCGTCCGATGATGAAGATGAAGAAGATATAGAAGATGAAGAAATAATATATAAAGAGCCAGTCTATAATAAAAAATATCCTACCGTTGTATTAGACCCTGGCCATGGTGGTTCTGACCCTGGAGCGTTAGGGGAAGTAGATGGCGAAATTATATTAAAAGAAAAAGATGTTAATTTAAAAATTGCCTTAAAGGTTTATAAAATTTTAAAAGAAGAAAAAATAAATGTGTATATGACAAGGGGAAAAGATGTGTATCTGTCCTTATTAGAAAGATGTGAGTATGCAAACAAAAAAAATGCCGACTTATTTGTAAGTGTGCATAATAACGCTACTGAAAACCCAGAAACAAGTGGTACTATGGTAATGTATGCATATGATACTAAAAAAGAAGGATATGATATATCGGGTGAAGAGTTTGCAAAAATTATGCAAAAACATCTTGTAAAAGCAACCGATGCAAAAGATTTCGGCCCAAGAAAAAATGCATCTTTATATGTTGTAAAAAATACTACTATGCCTGCTGTTATAACCGAGTCGCTTTTTATAACCAATGAAGAAGACAGGGAAAAACTTATGGATAATAAATATATAAATGATATAGCAAAAGCAATAGCAAACGGTATTATTGAAGTTTTAGATATATAAAGGAAGTTTAATTATGAAAATAGGAATATTGGGAGGCACCTTTAATCCCATTCATAAAGGCCATATTGAAATAGCAAAAACAGCCTGTGAAAATTTAGGGCTTGGTAAAGTTATTTTTATACCGAACGGAATTCCTCCGCATAAAAAATCAAGTTCAATTTCAAATGAAGATAAACTTAATATGTTAAATATAAGTTTATTAAATTACCCTCAGTTTTTTGTGGATACTTTTGAAATTGATAAAAATGACACTTCCTATCTTTATTTAACATTGGAATATCTTAGAAAAAAATATCCTTTTGACGAACTTTATTTTATTGCAGGGTCGGATAATATTGATAAAATATCAGGCTGGAAAAACCCCGAAGAGTTATTTAAATATGCAAATTTTGTGTTTGTTAAACGCCCTGAATATGAACTTGATAAAAATATTATAAAAAATTTAGAAGAAACTTATAATGCAAATATATCCGTAATAGATTTTTACGGGATCGATATTTCTTCATCATGTATAAGAGAAGCGTTTGAAAATTTTATCAAGGTAGAAGATAAACTTCCATCAGGTGTGTTTTCATATATTGCAGAACACGCAGTTTATCCTTGTGATAAAATAAATAAGTTAAAAGAAAAACTTGACGATAAAAGATTTATCCACAGTAAAAATGTGGCTTTTGAGGCGTATAAGTTAGCAAAAGTATATAACGAAGACTGCGAAAAGGCATATTATGCAGGTCTTCTTCACGACTGCGCAAAAAAAATAGATTTAGATGAGCAGTTAGATTTAATAAATAAATTTAACACCTATCCTCTTATGGAAAATGAACTGTCCTATCCAAAGGTACTTCACGCTCTTACAGGCAGTATAATTGCTAAAAGGGAATTTAATGTATCGGATAGAGAAATACTTGATGCAATTCGTTTTCACACCTTGGGAAACAAAAATATGACACTTCTTAGTAAGATTATATATATAGCCGATTTAATAAGTTCGGACAGATTGTATAAAGGTGTTGAAATTTTAAGAGAAATGGCTTATAATAATATAGATAAGGCAATACTTATGTCTATTGAAAATACTGTTTCTTATCTTGGCGAAGATAAAGTACAGACTAATGTATTAGAATTAAGAGATTATATTAAGGAGAATTTATAAATGGATGCATTAAAAAAAGCAAAGAAAATTGTTGAACTTGCAGACCTTAAAAAAGCCCACGATATCGACCTTATAAAGATAGAAGGTGTATCATCAATAACTGATTATTTCGTAATATGTACAGCTAATTCTGAGCTTCAGGTTAAAGCAGTTGCAGACGAAATAGAATTCAAATTAAAAGAGGAGGGAATTGTCCCTACTCATATTGAAGGATATCAGACAGCAGGATGGGTGCTTCTTGACTATAATGATGTTGTATGCCATATATTCAATAAAGAATCAAGAGCATTTTATTCTCTTGAGAGATTATGGCAGGATGCAGAAAGAATAGATATAAGCGATATTATTACAGAATAGGAGAATTAAGGCAAAATGGAATATAATTTTAAAGATATAGAAAAGAAATGGCAAAAAATATGGGATGAAAAACAAACTTTTAAAACCAGCACAGATTATACAAAAGAAAAATTCTATGCATTGGTAGAGTTCCCTTATCCGTCAGGTCAGGGGCTTCATGTTGGTCATCCAAGGTCATATACTGCTCTTGATATAGTTTCAAGAAAGAAAAGACTTGAAGGATATAATGTTTTATATCCTATGGGATGGGATGCATTCGGTCTTCCTACTGAAAACTTTGCAATAAAGAATAAAATTCATCCTAAAATAGTTACTAAGAATAATGTTGAAAGATTTAAAGAACAACTTAAATCTTTAGGTTTTTCTTTTGACTGGTCAAAGGAAATAAACACAACTGACCCTGAATATTATAAATGGACTCAGTGGATTTTCTTAAAACTTTTTGAAAAAGGCCTTGCATATAAAAAGGAAATGGCAGTTAACTGGTGTACTTCATGTAAAGTTGTTCTTGCAAATGAAGAAGTGGTTAACGGTGTTTGTGAAAGATGCCAGAGCGAAGTTGTAAGAAAAGTTAAAAGCCAGTGGATGTTAAAGATTACTGAATATGCAGAAAGACTTATTCAGGACTTAGACGAAGTTGACTATGTTGACAGGGTTAAAACCCAGCAGATAAACTGGATAGGAAAATCAACAGGTGCAGAAGTTGATTTTGAAACTACTGTGGGGAATAAACTAAGAGTTTATACTACCCGTCCTGATACCTTATTTGGTGCTACATATATGGTAGTATCCCCTGAACATCCGTTTATTGAAGAATATAAAGATGTAATTTCAAACTATGATGATATAGTAGTATATAAAGAAGAAGCAAATAAAAAATCAGACTTTGAAAGAACTGAACTTGTTAAAGAAAAAACAGGTGTTAAAATTGAAGGTATAAAAGCAATTAACCCTGTTAATAAAAAAGAAATTCCAATCTATGTATCCGATTATGTTCTTATGACATATGGAACAGGTGCTATTATGGCAGTTCCTGCTCACGATACAAGAGACTGGGAATTTGCAAAGAAATTTGACTTGCCGATTATAGAAGTTGTAAAAGGCGGCGAAGATGTTTTAAAAGAAGCATATTGTGAAACATCTTCAGGAGAACTTTGTAACAGTGATTTCTTAAACGGTCTTGAAGTTAGCGAAGCAAAAGAAAAAATTATAGAATTCCTTGAAAAAGAAGGCATAGGAACAAAGAAAGTAAACTATAAATTAAGAGACTGGGTATTCTCCCGTCAAAGATATTGGGGAGAGCCTATTCCGATAATTCATTGTGAGCATTGCGGATATGTTCCTGTTCCTGAATCAGAACTTCCTCTTATGCTTCCTGAAGTAGATTCATATGAGCCTACTGATACAGGAGATTCTCCACTTTCTAAAATGGAAAGTTTTGTTAATACAACTTGTCCTGTATGTGGTAAGGATGCCAAAAGAGAAACTGATACTATGCCTCAATGGGCAGGTTCATCATGGTATTTTTTAAGATATATTGACCCTGATAATAAAGATGAATTAGCATCAAAAGAAGCATTGGAATACTGGACACCTGTTGACTGGTATAACGGAGGTATGGAGCATACAACCTTGCATCTTCTTTACTCAAGATTCTGGCATAAGTTCTTATATGATATAGGAGTAGTTCCTACAAAAGAGCCATATGCAAAAAGAACTTCTCACGGTATGATTCTTGGCGAAAACGGAGAAAAGATGAGTAAGTCAAGAGGTAATGTTGTAAACCCTGACGATATCGTATCAGAATTTGGTGCAGATACAATGCGTTTATACGAAATGTTTATAGGCGATTTTGAAAAATCAGCACCATGGTCTGCAACAGGTATTAAAGGTTGCTCCAGATTTATCGAAAGAGTATGGAACTTAAATAATGCAGTGGTTGACGGAGACGAGTACTCTGAAAAACTTGAAAAATCAATGCATAAAACAATTAAAAAAGTATCAATGGATATTGAAAACCTTAAGTTCAATACTGCTATCGCAGCAATAATGTCATTCTTAAACGATGTTTACAAGGTTGGCAAAATAAATAAGAAAGAACTTAAATCACTTCTTATTTTAATAAATCCTTTTGCACCTCATGTTACAGAAGAAATGTGGGAGTTAAACGGGTTTGACGGAATGTTAAATGAGGCAAAATGGCCTGTTTATGACGAAGAAAAAACAGTAGATAACGAAATAGAAATAGTTGTGCAGATAAACGGTAAAACAAGAGATAAACTTATCATCCCTGCCGATTTGCCGAAAGAAGAGTATGAAGTAAGAGCAAAAGAACTTGATAATATTAAAACTAATATTGAAGGCAAAACTATTGTTAAGGTTATTTCAGTTCCTGGCAAACTTGTTAATATTGTTGTTAAATAGGAGTTTTTATGAAAGTTATGGGGCTTGACTTGGGCGACGCAAGAACAGGCGTTGCCCTGTCAGATGAACTTAAATTTTTAGCTCAGTCTTATGGAACAATTTATAATAAAGATAAAGAAGACCTTTTAAATCAGTTAGAGCCTGTAATTAAAGAAAATAATGTTGAAACAGTGGTTATAGGTCTTCCTAAAAATATGAATGGCACCATAGGCGAAAGAGGAGAAATGGCAAAAGACTTTGCCGAAAAATTAAAAGAACGATTTGGAATTAAAACTGTTATGTGGGACGAAAGGCTTACAACAGTGAGTGCTCACAGAGTTTTATCCGAAGCCAATGTAAGAGGCAAAAAAAGAAAAAAAGTGGTTGATACAGTAAGTGCTGTGTTTATACTGCAATGTTATTTAGATAGTTTATAGGAGGTATTTAAAATGACTCAGTACAATGAAGAAAGAGATGTTGTTACCCTGTATGACGAAAACGAAAACGCACAGGACTTTGAAATAGTTGATGTGTTTGAATATAACGAAAGCGTTTATGCAGCAGTTACACCTCTTCAGGATGAATATGACGAGAATATTCCGCTTGATGTTACAATGCTTAAGGTTACCGAAGTTGATGGCGAAGAAATCTTCTCATTTATCGAAACCGAAGAGGAAGAAGAGGAAGCATTTAACGAACTTCTAAGACGCGAAGAAGAATTTGATAACGATTAATAATTTTTAGAAAACAAAAAATACAACTAAATTTTTTTAGTTGTATTTTTTTTTATTTTCTGTAAAGAATTAAAATAGAACTAAAAGTTTAATAAAGAAAGGAACAAAAAAATGAAAAAGAAAATTTTATCAGTTTTAATAATAACTATATTGACTGTAACACTTTTTGGTTGTGGTGCTGGAGAGGATGACCTTCCTAAAATAGGGGTAGCAATTTATAAATATGACGATACCTATATTTCCACAGTTAAAAATTCTCTTATAAATGCCGCAGATGGTAGAGCAGAACTTCTACTAAATGACGGTAAAGGCGACCAGGGAACTCAGAATGACCAGATAGATTTGTTAATTCAAAAAGGCGTTGATGTTCTATTAGTAAATATCGTTGATGTTGGTGCAGCACAAACAGTAGTAAATAAAGCCAAAAATGCCGATATACCGATAATTTTCTTTAACCGCGAGCCAAGTCTTGATGTATTAAAATCATACGATAAAGCAAGATTTATAGGCACAAATGCAAAAGATGCAGGTGTTATTCAGGGCGAAATTGTAGCAGATATCTGGAAAGATAAAAAATATGATAAAAATAATGACGGTATAATGCAATATGTAATGTTTAAAGGTGAGCCTGATAATCCTGAAGCAGTAGCAAGAACAGAATGGTCAGTTAAAAGAGCGCAGGAATTAGGTGTTAAAACGGAAGAGTTAGGTCTTCAGGTAGCAAACTGGGATACCGAACTTGCCAACAGAGCAATGGAAGCATGGATAACAAAATTCGGCGATAAAATAGAGTTTGTAATAGCCAATAACGACGGAATGGCTCAGGGTGCAATATCAGCGCTTCAGGCTGCAAACTATAATAAAGGAGATCCAAACAGATTTATTCCTGTTGTAGGTGTTGATGCAACAGACGCAGCCAAAGAACTAATATCCAAAGGATATATGTCAGGAACAGTAGTTCAGGACGGAGATGCAATGGGTAAAATTTTATTCAGAAGCGCAATAAATATGAAAGATTCAAAACCAATAACAGAGGGAACAGATTATCAGTTTGACGAAACAGGAGTTTCTGTAAGAATTCCATATAAATCATATACCGGAGTTGGTGAATAATTTGAGTAAAAGCGAATTTGTTCTTCAGATGGTAGATATAACAAAAAGATTTCCGGGAGTTTTGGCACTCGATAGGGCAAAACTTAATGTAAGGCACGGTACAGTCCACTCACTTATGGGCGAAAACGGAGCAGGGAAGTCTACCCTTATGAAATGTCTTTTCGGTGTATACAGAGAAGACGAGGGGGAAATATATATTGATGGAGAAAAAGTAAATTTTAAAAATTCAAAACAAGCCCTTGAAAACGGGGTTGCAATGGTTCATCAGGAACTTAATCAGGTTTTAAAGCAAACTGTAATGGATAATATGTGGTTAGGAAGATTTCCAACCGTGTCAGGAATAATCAACCGAAATAAAATGTATGAAGACACTAAAAAAATTTTTAGCGAACTTGATATGGATATAAACCCTGACGAAAAAATCTATAAACTTTCTGTATCCCAAAGACAAATGATAGAAATAGCAAAAGCCTATTCGTACAATGCAAAAATATTTGTTCTTGACGAGCCGACGTCATCCTTAACCGAAGAGGAAGTTAAAAGGCTTTTTGAAATAATAGATAAGTTAAAGAAAAAAGGTTGCGGAATAATTTATATATCGCATAAAATGGAAGAAATTCTTAAAATTTCAGACGATGTAACCATAATGAGAGACGGAAAGTGGATAACCACCGAACGCGCAGAGAATCTTGATATAGATAAAATTATTAAACTTATGGTGGGAAGGGATATGACACATCGTTTCCCGCCTAAGAGTAATAACCCCCAAGAAGTTGTGCTTAGCGTAGAAGATTTAACATCTTACTATTTTCCGGGAATAACTAATGTAAATTTTAAATTAAAAAAAGGAGAAATTCTTGGTGTTGCAGGGCTTGTAGGTTCAGGAAGAACAGAACTATTAGAAACTCTGTTTGGAATAAAGCGAAAAAAAGAAGGAAAGATTTTTCTTCATAATAAAGAAATTTATAATAAAACGCCTCGCCATTCCATAAAAAACGGATTTGCCCTTTTAACCGAAGAAAGAAGAAGTACAGGAATTTTTGGTGGTCTTAGTATAAGGTTTAATTCAGTAATTTCCAACCTTAAAAGATATTCAAAAATAGGAGTCCTAAACGACTCAAAAATGAATGATGATACCAAATGGGTAATAGAAAGTATGAAGGTAAAAACCCCGGGTCAGAAAACTCATATAAAAACGCTCTCAGGTGGTAATCAGCAAAAGGTAATTTTGGGAAGATGGCTTCTGACCGAGCCTGAAATACTGATGCTTGACGAGCCGACAAGGGGAATAGATGTAGGTGCAAAATATGAAATATACCAACTTATTTTAGACCTTGCAAAAAAAGGCAAAGGAGTAATAATGGTGTCTTCCGAAATGACTGAACTTTTAGGCATATGCGACAGAATAATGGTAATGTCAGAGGGAAGAGTAGCAGGAATACTTGATAATGATGAAAATATTACGCAGGAAGAAATATTAAAACTTGCTTCAAAATATATATAGGAGGTGATATGAATGAAACGAAAAATTACAGACCTTCTTCTTGATTATTCGTTATATATAGTTCTTGGAATAATGATAATAGCAGTTATAATACATGACCCGTCATTCATTTCCTTTAAAAATATAACCAATATCTTAAGTCAGGCGTCAACAAGGGGGATACTCGCATTAGGTGTAGCAGGTCTTATTGTCCTGCAGGGTACAGACCTTTCTGCAGGTAGAATTTTAGGGCTTACTGCAATAATTTCTGCATCTTTGCTCCAATCTGTAAATTATGCTTCAAGAATGTATCCTAATCTTCCGGCGCTTCCTCTTATCCTGCCTTTGATTATTGCAGTAGGAGTAGGTGCAATATTTGGCGCAGTAAACGGTTTTGGAGTGAGTAAACTTCATCTTCACGCATTTATTGTAACTTTGGGTACACAACTTATAGCATATGGTCTTTCTGCCATATATATAGACCGTCCGCCCCTTGGTGCACAGCCAATAGCAAATTTTGACGAAAGATATGTAGAATTTGTAACAGGCTATCTTAAAATAGGTAATCTTGAACTTCCGTATCTTATATTCTATCTTGCCATTATCGCTGTTATAATGTGGTTTATATGGAATAAAACAACTCTAGGTAAAAATATGTTTGCAATAGGTGGTAACCCTGAAGCCGCAGCAGTATCAGGCGTAAACCTATTTAAAAATATAATGGCAGTCTTTATAATATCAGGTGTTTTATACGGTATTGCAGGGTTTTTAGAAGCGGGTAGAGTCGGTTCTGCCACCAGTAATACAGGAATAAATTATGAACTGGATGCAATAAGTGCATGTGTGGTAGGAGGAGTATCCTTTTCAGGCGGAGTAGGAACTATTCCAGGGGTAATAATCGGTACAATAATCTTGCAGTTTATAAATTATGGCCTTAATTTCGTGGGTATTAGCCCATATTATCAGTATATTATAAAAGGTATAATCATAATTCTTGCGGTTTCAATAGATGTAAGAAAATATCTTGTAAAAAAATAATCTTTCCCTGTAAGACTTCTCTTACAGGGTTTTTTAGTTTAATTTAATTGACAAGAACCTATAAAATGTATACAATATCAATAATATTATATTATAAAAAGAGAGGGTAAATGATGTGTTAAAAGACGGAGTAAATTCACAAGATAAAATAATTTCTTTTTTAATGATTGGTCAGTCCAATATGGCAGGGCGAGGCGAGTTTTTAGATGTTGATATAATAGATAACGATAAATGCTTTATGTTAAGAATGGGAAGATGGCAGAAAATGAGTGAGCCGATAAACCCTGACCGTGCAATATGGGGAATAAGATTTCATAGTGGTATAAGTCTTGCAGCAAGTTTTGCTGATAGTTTTACCAAAGAGTATAAAAATTCATGTGGACTTATTCCATGTGCAGATGGTGGTACAAAACTCTCACAGTGGATGCCGGGTGAAATTCTTTTTGACCATGCTGTTATGATGTGCAGCCTTGCAAAAAGAACATCGCAAATCGGTGGAATTTTATGGCATCAGGGGGAAAGCGACTGCACTAATTTAGACCCTCAAAAATATAAAAAAGACTTTATTTTAATGATAAATACCTTAAGAAAAGAATTAGGAAACGAAAACCTGCCTGTTTTAATAGGCGAACTTTCTGAAGATGTATCTTTGGAGTGGGTAGACGAGGGAGCAGTCAAAGAACTTAATAAAACATTTTATGAAATTGAAAAAGAACTAAATAACTGCAAAGTAGTTTCTGCAAAAAATCTTAATTTAAAAGAAGATAAAATTCATTTTGATTCACACTCATTAAGAGAGTTTGGTTTAAGATATTTCGAAAAATACAAGGAGTTAGTATGATAAAAAAGATAATTCTCTGGTTTTTGTGCATTGCCTGGGCAATATCAATATTTTGTTTTTCTAATCAACCGGCAACAGAATCTAACGATACAAGTCTTGGGTTTACTAAGAATATTATAATATTCTTTGATAAAATTGATGTTATAGACCTTTCTGATAACCCCGAGATAGCAGAAACAGAGATTATAAATATAGCAGAAAAATTAAATAACTTAATAAGAAAACTTGCCCATTTTGGAATATATATGATATTCGGGATACTTGTCTTTCTTCTTTTAAAATGTTACTGCGAGAGTAAAAATGCAGTTATACCTGCGCTTATTATTTGCCTTATTTATGCAATATCAGATGAAATACATCAACTTTTTATTCCGGGACGCGCAGGTAAAATTTTAGATGTTGGTATCGACTTTATGGGAAGTCTTACAGGCGTATTTTTAGTTTTTATATTATGTTTTTTAATTTCTTACCATTTATCGGATGAAGTATATTTAAATGCATCTTCTATAATTCTTAATGCTTCTTCTACTTTTAATTCAATTAGTTTTTCGCCCTTTTCTTTTGTAGAGTGGGAAGGAAGCCCCCAGATGCCTGTTGGAGAAAGTTTTGTCAAAGGAGCATAGTTAAGATATTCTCTTGGGCAGTCTGGTATAAAATCATTCTTTACCATTTCGTCTTTTTTAACTGTTTCTTCTTCAATCGCAAGCATTAAAGATGTCTCAGATTCTCCACCGTGTATCTCGTTTAGTGGGGAACCGTCAAACACAGCCCTGATTTTTTCGTTTACAAGTGCTTCAACTTTAATTACCTCAATATCATCATAAAGTGCATTTATTTCTCTTATTGTAGGTCCTGCAATAAATATACCTCCGTGGCCTATCATAACTATAACTTTTTTAAAGCCCTGGTCTTTTAAATCAAGAATAATGTCTGTAAGCATAGCCTGAAAAGTGGACGGACGCATACGTGCGCATCCTTTTGTGCCTAAATGTTCGTAGCAAGTGCTTATAGGAAGTGGTGGAAGAAGATATGCATCAATTTTCTTTGCCACTTCTTCGGAAAGTTTTTTAATAATAAAATAATCTGTACCGGTAGGAAGATGTGAACCGTGTTGCTCAATGCTTCCAACAGGTATTATTACAGTATCAGTATTGATATCATTAATTGTATTATAATAACTAATCATTTGAAATTCTCCTGCATTTTTTTCTTAATTATACTATGGTTTTTTTATTTATTCAATAACATTTAAGAAGTAATTTTCAATTTCTTTTTTAGTTGCCTTAAATGTTCCTGTTGCCATATTTAATCTTCCTCCGCCTCTGCCGGAAAGTGATAAATTTGCCTTTTTGGTAAATTCTTCAGCGCTTTTTTTATTTGAGATTATTATATATCTGTAACAGTCGTTATCATCGCCTGATAAAATAATCGCAAAAGATTCTGTTTTTTCTTTAATCTCGTTTGCAATAAGCCTTAAATGGTCGTTATCCATTCCGTCAAAGAATAGGCAAATGTTGTCTTTTGTAAATTTTACAGAGTCTGAAATATGTTTTGCAAGAATTTTAGTTCTTTCATTAAGTTTTATGTTTAAAGATGTAATGTTATCAAGAAGTTTTTTAACACCGTCATAAGTTTCATCCTCTTTAACAGATAAAAGGGAAGATATTAAAGAATTTGTATAATGTTTTTTATAATAATCATTTAGTGCATCATATCCGCAAAGAATATTAAGCCTTACTCCGCCTTTGTATCTTGTCTTGGAAAGTATCTTTATAATTCCTATCTCTCCTGTGTTCTTAACATGCGGAGCACAACAAGCACATAAGTCAAGATTACCGATTTTAACTATTCTTATATTTTCTTTTATTTCGCCTTTTGCCCTGTATTCTAAGTTTTTAAGTTCATCATCTGGTGGATAATATGCAGTTACAGGATGATTTTCATATACTGCCTTGTTCGCAAGCAATTCTATTTTTTTAATATCCTCATCTTCTATGTAGCCGCTTAAGTCCATTGTAACATTGTCAATTCCAAGATGAAATCCAACATTGTCATACCCAAATAGTTTATGTGCTATCCCTGAGATTATATGCTCTCCGCTGTGGTTTTGCATATTCCTGAAACGAAAATCAAAATCAATCTTTCCATGCACCATTTCACCCTTTGTAAAAGGATGGTTTGAGTAGTGGTAAATAACACCGTCTTTTAGTTTAACATCGGTAATTTCTATACCGTTAAGTGTGCCCCTGTCTGCACTTTGTCCGCCTTCTTCGGGGAAAAATAAAGTCTTATCAAGTTCTGTTTTATATTGTTCTCCACACTTTTCACAGTCTAAAACTTGCGCATCAAATTCAGTTAAATAACTGTCAAAGTCATATAATTTAATAGTCATTAAAGGATGCTCCTTTTAAAAAAATTATAATAAAATTATATAAAAATTCAAATAAAAAGTCAATATTTATGAATATTACGAGTATATATGATAATAATAAAAATAAAAAAGGAGTTTATAAAAATGATTGATAAAATTGCGTTGATACTTGTAATAATCGGTGCGCTTAACTGGGGAAGTATAGGGATATTTGGCTTCGATATCGTAGGATGGCTTTTTGGTGGCCAACTTGCACTTTTAAGCCGTATTATATTTACCATAGTAGGTATCGCAGGTCTGTGGACGCTTACTTTACTTTTTAGAAATTCAGAAAAAGATAATTAAAAAAGAAGACTACTGTTTATATGTAAGCAGTAGTCTTTTTTAAGGAAAAGTTATTAAAATGAAATCGTTTGCAATGCTCACGATGAAATCTAAACTGCGTTTAGATGACATTCAATTATTGTTCTTTTTTGCAGTATTTATTGAAGAAATCAATACCCTTCGAACTTAATGAATGATGAATATTGAATAGTGAAAAATGAATAATACAAAACAAAAAATCCTATCTTTCGACAGGATTTTTGTTTTGGTAGCGGCGAGTGGACTTGAACCACCGACCGTACGGGTATGAACCGTATGCTCTAGCCAACTGAGCTACACCGCCAAATCATTCTATGAGATTATACCTTAAAATTTTAAGTTTGTCAAGGTGTTTTAATAAAAAATCTTTTTTATTTTAAAATATCTATAATCTGCCTATATAATATTATTGAATTTTTTTATAATTTAATGTATAATAAATTAAATAAAATTAAGCTTAAATAAAAATCAGGAGATTTATATGGAAAATTTAACAGATATATCGGTTATAAAAAAAATATGTGCAAAATACGGATTTAAATTTAAAAAAGGCTTCGGGCAAAATTTTTTATGTGATGAGAGTATAGTAGAAAGTATTATCTATAATTCTAAAATAACAAAGGATACCGATGTTATTGAAATCGGGCCTGGGTTTGGAAGTCTTACTCAGTCTTTATTAAAATATGCAAAATCTGTTACATCTGTTGAAATAGATAATTCTTTAATTCCTGTGTTAAATGAACTCTTTTTGGAATTTGATAACTTTAACCTTATTAACGAAGATGTTTTAAAGTTTGATTTAAATTCTATCATTAAGAGTGATAATACTATCCTGGTTGCAAATCTTCCGTATTATATAACAACACCGATTTTAACATATCTTCTGGAAGGAAGATTTAATTTAAAATCAATTACTGTAATGGTGCAAAAAGAAGTCGCAGACCGACTTGTTGCAAAACCGGGAAGTAAAGACTACGGTGCTATAACCTGTCTTATAGATTATTACAGTAAATCAAGTATTGTAACCAATGTACCTAAAGATTGTTTTATCCCTGCGCCTAATGTAGATTCTGCAGTGGTAAAACTTGATATACTAGATACTCCGAGTGTAACACCGTTAAGTGAAAAAAATATGTTTAAACTAATAAAAGCATCTTTTAACCAAAGAAGAAAAACATTTCTTAACGGAATTTCAAACAGTGGTATAACACAAAAAAGCAAAGCAGAAATTGAACAGATTATAACCGATTTGGGATATGACTGTAACTTAAGAGGAGAAACATTATCAGTTGAAGAATTTGCAAAAATCTCCGATAGACTATTTTAATTTGGTGATATAATGAAAAGTGCTGTAATTGCAATGAGTGGTGGCGTGGATAGTTCCGTTGCCGCATATTTAATAAAAGAAGAAGGGTATCTGTTAAAAGGGGTTACCCTTAAACTTCATACAACTAAAGATGAAAATCCGTCCTGTTGTACTAATCAGGATATTTTGGATGCTAAAAAAGTATGTGATGTCCTTGATATCCCTTATGAAGTTATAAATTTCACAGAAGATTTTAATAAAAAAGTTATAGATAAATTTGTTTCAACCTATGTTAACGGTGGAACTCCTAACCCCTGTGTAGATTGTAACCGTTATATAAAGTTTAAAAAAATTCTTGACTTGGCAGATAATGAGGGATATTCAAAAGTTGTTACAGGCCATTACGCAAGAGTGGAATATGATAAGACGCTTAATAAATATCTTTTGAAAAAAGGTCTGGATGAATCAAAAGACCAAAGTTATGTTCTTTATTCCTTAACTCAGAAACAACTATCCAAAATTCTTTTCCCTCTTGGTAATTTAACTAAGGATAAAATAAGAGAAATAGCAAATTCCCTAAATTTTGTTAATGCCAATAAGCCTGACAGTCAGGATATCTGTTTTATAAAAGACGGAAAATACGGTGAATTTATTGAAGAATATCTGGGAGTAAAAAGTGTCCCTGGGGAATTTGTAGATAAGTCAGGGAATGTTTTGGGTAAGCATAAAGGAATTATAAATTATACCATAGGCCAGAGAAAAGGTCTTGGCTTATCTTTAAAATCTTCTATGTTTGTATGCGAAAAAGATATTTTAAATAACAAAGTAGTCTTAGGCTATTCGGACGACCTTATGAGCGATACCTTGGTAGCAACCGATGTTAACTTTATTCCCTTTGATAAGCCAGAGGATAACTTAAGAGTAACAGCCAAAACAAGATATAAACAAAAAGAAGAACCGGCAACACTTACTATGCTTGATAACGGAGATGTGCTTGTTAAATTTGATAAACCTCAAAGAGCAATAACCAAAGGTCAGGCAGTAGTCTTTTATAATGGCGATATCGTTGTCGGCGGAGGAACTATAATATAGTATGACTGTTTTTAAAACTATTGATAATTTATATGAAAAACAAAATATTTCGTTTGATGAATGTCTTAATCTTCTTAAAAGCAGTAATGACCAATCAGTAAGAAATTATTTGTTTGATAAATCAAAAGAAGTAACTTTAAATAATTTTTCAAACAAAATATATATAAGAGGTCTTATAGAGTATTCAAACTATTGTAAGAATGACTGTTTCTATTGCGGAATAAGAAAAAGCAATCTTAATTTGGAAAGATACAGGCTCTCAAAAGAAGAAATACTTATCTGTTGTGAAAAAGGATATAATCTTGGCTTTCGCACCTTTGTACTTCAGGGTGGGGAAGACGGATATTTTACAGATGATTTAACCTGTGAGATTATATCTGAAATAAGAAATAAATACCCAGATTGCGCAATAACACTTTCTATGGGCGAAAAATCTTATGACTCTTATAAAAAGTTTTTTGACTGTGGAGCTAATAGATATCTTTTAAGGCATGAGAGTATAAACAGTGAGCATTACTCAAAACTTCATCCTGAAAATATGAGTATTAAAAACAGAGTCGAATGTCTTTATAACCTTAAAAAAATCGGATATCAGGTAGGCTGTGGGTTTATGGTAGGCGCCCCTTATCAGACTCTTACAAATATAGCAGAAGATATTATGTTTATAAAAGAGTTTAAACCTCATATGATAGGCGTCGGCCCGTATATCAGCCATAAAGATACCCCGTTTTTAAATTTTGAAAACGGTAGTTATAAACTTACAACTTTTATAATAGGAATTTTAAGGCTTTTATGTAATAAAGCCCTTATCCCTGCCACCACAGCACTAAATTCAGTGTCTCCAAATGGCAGAGAAGAGGGAATAAAAGCAGGAGCGAATGTTATAATGCCAAACCTCTCTCCTTATGATAAAAGAGATAAATATACTCTCTATAACGGTAAACTTTCAACAGGCGCAGAAGGAGCCGAAAGCCTTAAAATCTTAAATGATGAAATGAAAAAAATAGGATATGAAATTTCATTTGAAAGAGGAGACTATAAAGAGTAAAAAAGGTAACGATATGAAGAAATTATTATGTATTATATGTATTTGTATATTGCTCTGTGCTTGTGCAAATGATACAAGTATAGGAATTATCGGAGGTGCAGATGGCCCAACTTCGATTATAGTTTCCAAAAAAGGAGAAAAAGCAATGTATAAAGTAATAACACAACAAAATGCCAAAAATATAATGACCTCAGGGGAAGAATATATAATTCTTGATGTAAGAGAACAAGATGAATACGATAACGGTCATATCCCTGGCGCAATTCTTATCCCATATACCGAAATCGAAGAAAGGTCAGAAGAAATGCTCCCCGACAAGGATGTACAGATTCTTGTGTATTGCAGATCAGGTCGCAGAAGCAAAATTGCAGCCGAAAGCCTTGCAAAGCTTGGTTATACCAATGTAAAAGAATTCGGTGGTATTATCGACTGGCCGTATGAAATAGAAAAGTAATATATCTATAATAATAACAACCAACAAACCACCTGATATACAGGTGGTTTTCGTTATACAAAAAGCAAGGTTTTGACTATACAAAACCTTGCCATGGCGGAGAAGGTGGGATTCGAACCCACGTGCCCTTGCGGACAAAACGATTTCGAGCTGTTAGACAGTCTTTTTAGATAGACGAAATAAGCGGAAGTTAGAAGAAGTTAAAAAGCGATAAAAACCGCATAAAATCAAGGCTTTGAGGGGTTAAAAACCTTCAAAGCCTTTGCTGTTCTAGCAGATTTGGTATTGCCACTTTTAAATAGCTTTTTTGGGTTTTCGCTAGAAAAGTGCTAGAAAAATGTTAGAAAAGGAAATATAATAAATATATCTGCATTCTTGAATTATTAGTAATTATATAGTATAATTATCTTGCAATAAAGATTGTCTGATATAAATAATACTTTTATACATTGAGGGAACATAAAATGATATATATTACAGGAGATACACACATACCAGTCGATATACAGAAACTTTCCACTAAACGTTTTCCAGAGCAAAAAGAAATGACCAAAAATGATTATGTGATAATATGTGGTGATTTTGGTGGCGTGTGGGACGGTAGTAATGAAGAAAAATATTGGATAAAGTGGTTGAAAAGTAAAAATTTCACGACACTTTTTATCGATGGCAATCACGAAAATTTTGAGATGCTTTATAATCTCCCAACAGTAGATTTTGGTGGTAGTATTGCACACAAAGTTGATGATGGCATATATCATTTAATCAGAGGCGAAGTATATCATATTGACGGAAAGAAGTTCTTCGTATTTGGCGGGGCAAGTTCGCACGACAAAGAGCACCGAACCGAAGGCAAAAACTGGTGGAAAGATGAAATGCCAAGCGAAAAAGAGTATAGTACTGCAGAAGAAAATCTTAAAAAGAATAATTCTGAATTTGATTATGTGATAACCCATTCTGCCCCGACATCTGTTCAAGATAAAATTGCTCCAACATATGAAATCAATCAACTTACAGATTTTCTGGAAAAGATAAAAAACAGTGTGGCATGTAAAAAATGGTTTTTTGGTCATTACCATAAAGATGTTGAAGTTGATGAAAAGTTTACTGCGGTATTTGACAAGATTTA
>JAFZHY010000001.1 GCA_017554615.1 Clostridia bacterium | reverse complement strand
CTTACCTCTTCAGATGAGATTGTTGCAACCTTTGTTTTGTTAGGTACACCAGATCCGCTGTCAATTTTACATGCTTTTTTAAGAAGCACTGCAGCCGGTGGAGTTTTTGTGATAAAACTAAATGATCTATCCTGGTAAACTGTAATTACAACAGGAATTACAAGTCCCATATCATTTTTTGTTTTTTCATTAAACTCTTTACAAAATTGCATAATGTTAACACCATGTTGACCAAGAGCAGGACCAACCGGTGGAGCAGGATTTGCTTTTCCTGCTTCGATTTGAAGCTTAATAAAGCCCGTAACTTTCTGTGCCACGGTAATACACCTCCATAAAAACTGTGGTAAATTTCGGGTAGATTAAAAAACCCTCCCACTGCATTTCCCTCTTGGAAATACACCTTCTATAAACACGCCTTGCGGCATATTTAACTATTATTACATAACTTCTGCCTGACCGTATTCAAGCTCGACAGGAGTTTCTCTACCAAACATTGAAACCATAACAACAAATTTGTGAGTTTCTTCGTCGATAGACTGAACTTCTCCGATAAAGTCAGTAAGAGGACCGTCGGTAATACGAACACTGTCTCCAACTGCAAAATCAAGTTCAAATATTTGTTCTTCAAGGCAAAGATTTGCTATTTCCTCTTCAGATAAAGGAACAGGTTTTGAACCAGGGCCTACGAAACTTGTAACCCCTCTTGTGTTTCTTACAATGTACCATGTTTCGTTATCCATCACCATTTTAACAAACAGATAACCAGGGAAAAGCTTTCTTCTAGTTGCCTTCTGAACACCGTCTTTAACTTCTACAACATCTTCTTCAGGAAGTCTTATTTCCAGAATTTTATCGTGAAGTTCACGGTTTTCAACTGTTTTTTCTATATTTGTTTTCACCTTATTTTCATATCCTGAATAAGTGTGAATGACATACCATTTAGCATTTTCCATAACAACTTACAGTGAAATACTGCTCCTCCTATATTACTTTGTAAACCATTGTACAATTGAGAATCTGAATCCGGTATCAAGCAGTGCTATAATAATACCGAAAATCAGAACGAAAGCAATAACAATCAATGTGTTATTCACAAGTTGTTTCCAAGAAGGCCAAACAATCTTTTTAAATTCAGATTTTATGCCTCTTATAGATTTAACCAATTTATTTTCTTTTTTATTGGTTCCGGCTTTGTTCATCATAATTCTATACACTCCTTACAGTAAAATGGAACACAAACTATTTTGTTTCCTTGTGTAGTGTGTGTTTCTTACAGAATTTACAATATTTGTTAAGTTCAATTCTGTCCGGGGTATTCTTTTTGTTCTTAATTTTGTCGTAATTTCTCTGTTTACATTCAGAGCATGCTAATGTAATTTTAACTCTCATTAGTTACACCTCCAACGGTTAATTTATTCAAAAAAGGCACAATAAAAAAAGACCTTTTTCTTTAAGGCAAAGATAGTATATCATATCATTATGTTTAAGTCAATAGTTTTTTTAATATTTTTATATATTTTTCCATATCAAAAATTTAAGCCCCGGTTTGTAACCGGGACTTATAATTTATTCTGTTAAATCTGCGCCTTTTTCTATAAACATTGCACGGACTTTTTCTTCAATTTCATTATAGATATCAATATTTTCTTCAATAAACTTTTTGGCATTTTCTCTGCCCTGACCAATTTTAATGTCTCCGTAATTAAACCAGGCACCGCTTTTCTGAATGATATCCCCTTTTACTGCATAATCAATAAGGCATCCTGATTTAGAAGCGCCCTGACCGAACATAAGGTCAAATTCCCCTTCTTTAAACGGAGGAGAAACTTTATTTTTAACCATTTTTACTTTTACACGGTTACCTTTTAATTCGCCACCATCTTTTATCGCTTCAATTCTTTTAACTTCCATTCTCATAGAAGCATAAAATTTAAGCGCTTTTCCTCCTGTAGTAGTTTCGGTAGGCCCGTATGAAAAACCTGTTGACATTTTTTCTCTTAACTGGTTTATAAATATTGCAGTTGTTTTCGATTTACTTATAACACTTGTTAATTTTCTCATCGCTTTAGACATAAGTCTTGCGTGAAGCCCCATTTTGATATCGGTCATTTCCCCGTCAATTTCGTCCTTTGGAACAAGGGCTGCTACTGAGTCGATAACTATAATATCAATGGCATTACTTCTTATAAGTGCTTCTGCAATTTCCAATGCCTGTTCTCCGTTATCAGGCTGAGAAACCAACAGAGCATCAATATCAACACCTAACTGTTCTGCATATACAGGGTCAAGAGCGTGTTCAGCATCTATAAATGCCGCTTCTCCACCCATTCTCTGAGTTTCTGCTATAATATGAAGAGCAACTGTTGTTTTACCTGAAGATTCCTGACCGTAAATCTCAACAATTCTTCCTCTTGGAACTCCACCTACACCTGTTGCAATATCAACTGATAAAATACCTGTAGGAATAACCTCAACACTCATATTTGCATTTTGCCCAAGACGCATTATTGCACCTTTACCAAACTGCTTTTCAATTTGCAAAAGCGCTGCATCCAATGCTTTTTTTCTTTCTACATCAGCCATTTTAATTCCCCTCTTTCTTTATATGATATCAGGTTTTAAATAATCTATAAGAGTTGATAATACAGCATTAACTGTACTAAGCCTTATTTTTTCCCTGTTACCCCTGAAATTAAGTTTTTTTGTTATTGTTGTGTTTTTAGTAGATATGCCCATATATACAAGCCCCACAGGTTTTTCTTCTGTTCCTCCATCCGGACCTGCAATTCCTGTAACACTTATACCGAAATCTGCACCAGAGAGAGTTCTTATACCTTTTGCCATCTGGGCAGCAACCTCTTCTGAAACTGCACCGTGATTTTTAAGGGCTATATTTGATACTCCTGCAAAACGGGTTTTAATCTCATCAGAATAGGTAACCATTCCGCAATCAAATACTTCGGATGCTCCGGGAACATCTGTTATAGTTTTTGAGATATATCCGCCTGTGCAAGATTCACAAAAAGCAACCTTCATTTTTTTCTTTTTAAGATACTCTACAACTTTCATATTAAGAGTATCATCATCAAACCCATATACATATTTTGAAAATCTTAAAATCACTTTTTCAAGATAAGGTTTCATAACCCTCTTCGCATCTTCTTCTGTTTTGCCGCTTGAAGTAAGTTTAATATGAACTTCGCCTGTTTTTGCATATGTCGCTATAACTGGGTTTGAAGTTTTTTCTATCATATCTTTAAGCTGAGTTTCCACATAAGACTCGCCAATACCTGAAAGTTTAACCGTTCTTTCTAAAATAACTTTGCCTGTTTTATCTTTAAGATAATTTTTTACCTTATTTTCAAACATAGGCTTTAACTCATTTGGCGGACCAGGAAGTAAAATAAATATTTTATTATCTTTTTCAAGAAGAATTCCAGGCGCTGTGCCATTATCGTTTTCTATTTCTTTACTGCCCTCTATTATATCTGCCTGTCTTAAATTATTTTCGGTCATCATTCTGCCGGTTTTTTCAAAATATTCTCTTATTTTTTTCTCACACTCATTGGACCTGACAAGTTTTAAACCGTTTACCTTGGCAACTTCGTCTTTGGTAAAGTCGTCATAAGTAGGGCCTAAGCCACCGATTGTGATTATAAGATCTGCTCTTTTTTTCGCAATCGTTAAAACTTCCGATATTGTTTCATCGTCATCCTTAACGCTTGTGCGATACATAACATCTACACCCAATGAGCCTAATTCTTTTGAAAGGTATGGGGCATTAGTGTCAATTATATCTCCCGTTACTACTTCTGTACCAACGGAAATTATTTCACAAATCAATTTAATTTCCTCCGTTTGAATAATTTATAATTATTTTTTCAGTATTTCTTATAGCCTCATCAACAAGACTGTCAATACCTTCAAGTTTTAACTCTTCTTCTCTAATCTCTGAAAGTTGAGGTTTTGTTTTAGGATGTTTTGGAACAAACACTGTACAGCAATCTTCATATGGCTGGATAGATGTTTCAAATGTTCCTATTTTTCTCGAGATTTTAGTTATCTCTTCTTTATCCATACCAATAAGAGGACGGAATACAGGCATACTTACAACATCGTTGGTAACTGTCATACTCTCTATTGTCTGAGATGCAACCTGACCAAGACTCTCCCCTGTAACAATCGCTTTTGCTCCGTGAAGTTCGGTAAGTTTTTCTGTAATTCGCATCATTACTCTTCTCATAAGTAGAACAAGCATATCATTTTGTGCTTTTTCGTTTATTAAAAGCTGAATATCAGTAAACGGAACAACAAACAGTTCAATTCTTCCTGCATAATCACTAAGAATCTTAGCAAGAGTAATAACCTTTTCTTTGGCTCTTTCAGATGTATACGGATAGGAATGAAAGTGAACTGCCATAAGGTCAACCCCTCTTTTGGCTATCATATAACCTGCAACAGGGCTGTCTATCCCGCCTGATAACATCAGTGAGCATTTACCGTTTATTCCAAGAGGAAGACCACCAGGCCCTGCTACCTTTTTGCCATAGACATAAGCACCTTCATCTCTTATTTCTGCCATAACTGTTATATCAGGATTTTTTACATCTACCTTTGCATCTTTAAAGTGGTTTGAAAAGATATAATCGCCCAGTATTTTCTGAACTTCTGGTGATTTTAAAGGAAATTTTTTATCCTGTCTTTTCACTTCTACTTTAAAAGTTTTCCCGGTTGTATATGCCTCGTTATAACATTTAAGCGCTTCGTTTTTAATCGCTTCAATATCTTTTTCGCATTTTGTGGCACGGCATACATATAAAATTCCAAAAACTTTTGTAAGCCTTACGGTAGCCTCGTCATAGTCAAAATCGTCTATCATCCCTTCAACATAAACTGCAGCCTGATATTTTGTAATTTTAAATTCGCCAAGACCCTTTAATTTATTTCTTATATTCTTTAAAAGACGGTCTTCAAACAAATGGCGATTAAGACCTTTTAGTATGATTTCTCCGTATTTAACAATCAAAACTTCCATAATCTATAATTTTAACCTCTTTCTTAAAAGTTCAACCTCTTCTTTAATAACTCCAAATGCATACTCTACCTGTTCTAATGTATTTAAGCTGTCAAAACTAAAGCGGATTGCACTGTCATAAACCGATTTATCATATCCCATAATTTCAAGCACCTTTTTCTTCCCTGAATAATTGGAAGAACATGCGGACCCACTGGACACATATATATCCTTAATCTCAAAAGTATGCAAAAGAATTTCTGAACGGATATTTAAAAAAGACACATTTAAAATATGGCAGGATGAATTATCCATAGGTGTATTGATACTCACTTTATCCATAGTAAGAAATTTATTATAAAGATAATCTTTAATTTCTTTTATTCTTGCAATATCCCCTCTAAAAGTTTTAAGATGTTCATCAACAGCAACGCCAAAACCGTAAATACCAACAGTATTCTCAGTACCGTTTCTTACACCGTTTTCCTGACCTCCTCCAAGGCTTAGAGGAAGAAGATGAATCCCCTTTTTAACATACACTGCCCCCACACCTTTTGGCCCGTTAACCTTATGGGAACTTATGGATATAAGGTCTGCCCCAAGGTCTTTAACCGTAAAAGGAATTTTTAAAAAAGATTGAACACAGTCGCAATGAAGAAGTGTATTTTTATTTTTTTTATTTATTATATCTTTTATTCTTTTTATATCAAATATATATCCTGTTTCATTATTGACATGCATAACGCTTACCAAAGAAGTATTTGAGTCTACTTCTTTTTCTAAAGCATCATAGTCAAAACCTTTATCTTTACTAAAAGGAATAAACTTTACATCATATCCTTTTTCTTTCAAGGCTTCAAACTGATTTAGAACTGAGGGATGCTCAATAGTTGTTGTAATAATTTTTTTACCCGAATGTTTATTTCTTAAAAGATAGCCTGTAACACAAAGGTTATTCGATTCAGTTCCACCTGATGTAAAATATATTTCACTCTTACTGCACCCTAACGCTTTGGCTATTATATCTCTTGAATACTCTATTTTCTTTTCGGCTTTTAAACCCATAGAATGAAGAGAAGACGGATTGCCAAAGTCTTCGCTTAGCATTTTTAACATTTCATTATTTACTTTTTCTAATGTTTTTGTAGTGGCGCTGTTATCAAAATAAGTAAACATAACTTCTCTCCTATCATTACTTATTTATTATAACATTTTTATAAAAAAGTTGCAAGAATTCCTGCAACTTTTTTTATTGTTATATTAATTTTTATCAAGATAATTTCTTATAATTTCTATACCTTCGTCTAAAGATGATAATTTAGCATACATAAGTTTTTTAGTTTCTTCGTCAAATTCTACTATATCAGGAATACCTATACATTTCATCCCTGCACAAGAACCTGATATTATCCCGTGTTTTGAATCTTCAAACACGAAACAATCTTCTGGGTTTACACCGATTTTTTCGGCAGCAAGTAAAAATATATCAGGATGAGGCTTTCCCCTTTCAACTTCATCCCCTCCAACCACACTGTCAAACACATCATTAAGCCCTACTTTAGAAAGATTTTTTAAAACAGTTGTTTTAGAAGAACCACTTGCAATCGCAATTTTAATATTATTCTCTTTTAAAAATGCTATAAGTTCTTTTGCACCTTTTTTAAATTCCACTTTTCCATTTTTAATTATATAATCTCTTGCTGCAATTTTAAAAGAGTCTGTTTCAAGGTTTTTATAAGTTTCTTTAAGATAATTGGTCCACCCTGTTTCATTCATTCCGCAAACATTGACAATACTTTCTCCGACACCTTTTATCCCCTGAAGATTACCTGCATATTCCCAAGCTAAGATGCATATTTTTTGTGTGTCAAATAGTGTTCCGTCCATATCAAATATAACGCCTATCATTTTATCTCCTTAGTTTTTATAGGTCAACACCTAAAAATTTCTTTGCTAATATACCAACCACAAAAGATATAACTGCAACGCCTACGCTGATTAAGGTCATCTCTAAAAAACGAGGTTTGAATTTTTCTCCTTTTGCTATTGATATATAGTATGTAAAACCTGCAATAATAAGTATAACTATGCCTAACATAACAAATAAGGCTGTAAGGTATGCGTTGTTATCCAAGAGCAAATATGGAAGTATTAAAAGTGCAACTGTTACAAGATATGCAACCCCTGTATATGTGCAAGATTTTAGGGCGTCTCCTCTTCCCTCGCTCTTTGCTGCTAAAAATTCACTTGATGCCATAGAAAAGGTTGCGGAAATACCCATTATAAGCCCTGATAATGCTATAAGCCTTGTCTTCTGCATGGCAAATGTAAAACCTGCCAGTGAGCCTGTAAGTTCAACCAATGCATCATTCATCCCAAGCACCATACTGCCCACATACTGAAGGCTCTCTTCGTCAAGCATATTAAGAAGTGCGGCTTCGTGTTCTTCTTCCTGTTTCTTTATTTTAGCACTTTCTTCGACTTCTCTTAATATTATGTCATATTCTTTTTGTGCTAATTCTTCCCCGTTTTCCATAAGTTTAACAGCAAAAGTAAAACCTAAAACACGTGCTAAAAATTTAAATTTAAATATCTTTATTTTATTTGGTTTTAATTCTTCTTTGGTATACTTTTTCCATATTTCATAATGATTTCTTTCTTCTTCCGAAAGACGAAGAAGTGTTTTCTTATTTTCTTCCCCTTTTGCAAACTTTGCAATTTCACGGTAAATTATGCTCTCATCAAGTTCATTCTGTTGCATTTTTCTTATAATATCAACACTTGTTTTTGATAATTTCTTTACCATTTTTTCACCCTCATTTAAAAATTATATTTTTGTATAGTCTTTTTTAGGTTTCCCCGATTATATAAAATTTTAATTTTATTATATCATAATAAAAAAAATCTTTCAATATTTTCCAAACTATTATTAAAACTTAAAAAAAGATACTCAAAACTATGAGTATCTTTTTTAATATTACACATATAAAATTTAAAATTACCAGAGTAACCTGCGTTAAAAATTATTTGCAGTTTTTACGCCATTCTTCTGCTTTTTCAGCTGACATTCTAACAATGCTTTCTTTTGTATATTTAGATTCTTCGCCACCGTTAGTATATAAGAAGTATTTACCTTCTTTAGTCATATAAAGACATTCTTCATATCCGTCTTTATCTCCGAATTGACCAACAGTATTTTTGGCAATAAGTTCAGCTGTATCTGTGTCATATTCAACTTTGCATATTATCTTTTTCATAATTACATCTCCTTTTTTATTATTTTTATATCTATATTATATCATATCAATCTTAAAAAACAAGTATATATTATATTAAAGACAAAATTTGCTAAAATAATACATAAAAATAATAAAATAGTATAATAATTTAAATTGATTTTTTAACTTAAAATTTAAAAAACTTAAAAAGTATTGAATATTTAATGAAAATGAATGAAGATAGTACATATTATTTGCAAAAAAACTTAAAAAGTATTGAATATTCAATGAAAATGAATGAAGACAGTACATATTATTTGCAAAAAGCCTGAAAATTACCGGATATTTAAAGCAAATTGTCGCAGACAGTACATAAATAGTACGGCAAGACAATTTGATTTAAAAGCATAACCATTAAAGTATTATCCGAATACGTTTTAGAATTACAAATTTTTGATATTATGTTGTTAAAAGCCTTGAGAATATAAAAATATTCCCAAGGCTTTTGCCTAATTCTATCTAAAAATTTGTTAATTCTAAAATTCTTTGAACCTTACAAGCCTTTAAAATAAGATTTTTCAAGGCGAAAGATTTCGATAATACAAGGTATATCGAAATTGACAACGAAGAAAAATCCAGTTTTAAAGGTTTTAAGGCGTATTCGTATAATACTTTAATGGTTATTGTTAGACGATAATTTTCAGGCTTTTTTAATAAAAAAAGATCAGCGGCTATCTATCTTCCCGGGCGGTCTCCCACCAAGTATTTTCGACGTTCAAAGGCTTAACTTCTGTGTTCGGAATGGGAACAGGTGGACCCCTTTGGCAATCACCACTGATCATGGTTAAAGG